>JAGHBW010000155.1 GCA_021160765.1 Thermoplasmata archaeon | reverse complement strand
TTGTAAGGGGTGATGTCACAGGAAACAGACCACCCCATGCTGTTATAACAACTCCTAAAAACGGTTCCAGGTTCGTGCAAGGAACGCTGATAACCTTTGACGGGAGAGCATCAACTGATGATGGTAAAGGCCCCTATCGCGAGCTTCGCTATTATTGGGTGTCCAACATAACAGGTCTAATAGGGACGGAGGCGTTCATTAGGAGGTCTCTTCCCGTGGGTCATCATTTAATAACACTCTACGTGGATGACGGACAGTACAACTCAACTGCCAGCGTTGAAATTGAAGTTGTAACACCTCCAATTGGCCCTACTGATGGGGAACACGGCCCACCATCCGGTGGGGGAGAAGGCATGAGCAGAACTGATGTGGCTGCACTTGTTCTGATAGGGGTGGTAATACTTGTGGCTGCTGTGTACTTTTACACCAGGTACAGAGAGACACCTGAGGAGCAGTCAGTAATTCCAATAGGTCCTGAGGAGTGAAGGAAGGAGGTTGCGCAAGATGAGAAAAAAGTATGAGAAGTCAGAGTTTGCACTGGTTAGACTTAGGAAGGGGGATGATCTGCCTGATACCCTTTTAAAAGAGCTGAGGGAGATGGAGGTCACATCTGCGGCCATACTCTTCGGGGTCGGTATGCTTGAGGAGAGTGTCATCGGATACTGGGATGGTGAGAGGGGAGAGTATCTAAAGGATACGATAAAAGAACCAGCGGAGCTTGTTCACCTCAGTGGTACCCTGGCTGAGGGGGAATCCATACACCTCCACGTGGCCCTGGCGAGGAGGGACCATAAGCTTTCCGGAGGGCACCTATTCAGCGCGAAGGTGGCCGTTGTGGCTGAAATAGGGGTTGTAGTGCTTCCTAAAGGGACATTAAAGAGAGAGATGGATGAGGATGTTGGGCTAAATCTCCTTGTGCTATAATCGGGGGAGATAAGAGAGGGAAACCTATTTTAGACCCTTTTTGGTATCTTGTTTTGGTTGTGATAGTATGAAGGCCGTGATCTTGGCAGCGGGAGAGGGCACGAGGTTGAGACCCCTTACAGAGAGTATGAGCAAGGGGATGCTTCCAGTGGGCAATCGGCCCATTCTGTCCTATGGGATTGAGGCGCTTGAGAGGGTGGGGGTGAGGGATATTGTGATGGTTGTTGGATACAGGAGGGAGAAGGTTCAGAACTATTTCGGTGACGGCTCCCGCTTTGGTGTCAGGATAGAATACGTTCATCAAAAATCCAGAATTGGCACCGCCCACGCACTTTTCCAGGCCAGAGACAAGGTGGATGGGCCGTTTCTTGTAGTCCCCGGGGACAACCTCTTCACTGCCAAGGGTTTGAAGGGGCTCCTTGAGCTCCCACCAGGTAGCTGGGGGTTGCTCATTACAGAATCAAGAATGCCTTCAAAATATGGTGTTGTGGAGGTGAAAGGAGGAAAACTTTTAGGGATAAGAGAGAAGCCCAAGCTCTCCTCCGACCTGAGGGAGACTGGGATGCCATCTGTATTCTCCTTGGCTCTCTGGGAGTATACTGGCTCTACGGATGTTCTTCCAATAAATACAGGAATATATCTCTTCAACCCTGAGATATTTGAGGTCCTTGAGAGGATGGGTGTGGAGGAGAAGCACCGCCTGACAGAGGCCATAGAAAAGATGGTCAGAGAGGGATACGAGTTCCACTGCATATTTACTGACAGCTGGAGGGATGCTGTATACCCCTGGGACCTTCTTGAGCTGAATGAGATAGTTCTTAAAGGAATAGGAGAGGGGATCAGTGGTGATTTGTCGCAGGGTGCTATAGTGAAGGGGAGGGTATTCACCGAAGGCGAGGTTAGGATAGGAGAGAACGCTGTGATTGAAGGCCCAGTCATTCTGGGAGAGGGTGTTGAGATTGGCCCCTTCTCGTATGTGGGGCCCTACACTAGTGTTGGGGCTGGGACGAGGATAGGAGCATATAGCAGGGTGGCCAGGAGTATTTTGATGGAGGACGTCCTTGTGGAGGAGAGGGCTACGGTTCTGAACTCTGTTGTGGCCTCCGGAACGATTTTAGGGTCAGGGGTTTTCACCGATGCGTCTGAGTTTGAGGTGAAACTTAGAGGAATAACGATGAAGAAGAGGATAGGGGCCATAATAGGCGAGGATTGCTCTATTGGGCACCAGTCCGTAATAGCCTCTGGGGCGATCGTGGGGAACAGGTGCAACATTGCACCGCTGAAGCACGTGAACGAGAACCTGCCAGACGGAAGCAGGGTTCTGTGAGGTGTGCTGATGTGTGGGATAGTTGGATACACAGGGGAGAGCCTAGAGGCGGAGGAGATACTCCTTGACGCACTGAAAAGGCTTGAATACCGCGGGTACGATTCGGCGGGTATAGCGTTGATAGATGAGGGTGAGGGTGTGGTGGAGGTTTTCAAGAGAGCAGGAAGCATTGAGGAACTTAAACAGGGTCTACCACCTGTCAAGTCAAAGACGGGGATATCACATACACGATGGGCTACTCACGGCGTCCCCAACGATGTGAACGCTCACCCGCATACAGATTGTTCCGGTAAGATTGCACTTGTACACAATGGTATTATTGAAAATTATAAGGCACTTAAGGAGAGGCTTATTGCAGAAGGGCACCAATTCTCCTCTGATACAGATTCAGAGATTATCGCCCACATTGTTGAGGAGAACTACCACGGAAACCTTCTTGATGCAGTTATGAAGACCGTTGAAGAGCTCAAGGGTTCGTGGGCAATACTTGTGATTCATGCTGAGCACCCCGGGGAGATAGTGGCTGCGAGGCACGAAAGCCCTCTCGTGTTGGGAAAGAAATTTGACAAGGTTTTCGCAGCCTCAGACCCAACAGCCTTGCTAAAGTACACCGATCAGTTCATCTTCATGGAGGATGGTCAGATCGCCCACCTTAAAGATGGGACGATAGCCCTCTACGACCTGAAGGGGAAGGAGGTTGAGCCAATCTGGCAGAGGATAACGTGGAGTGTTGAGGACGCGGAAAAGGGTGGCTTTGAACACTACATGCTGAAGGAGATCTATGAGCAGCCATCAACCATACACCAGTGCTTGCAGGGGTGGGATGAGGGGGCGCTTAGCGAACTCAACATAGAGGGGACAAGGTCCATAACCATCGTGGCCTGCGGGACATCGTACCACGCAGGCCTTGTGGGCAAATACGTCATAGAGACATTCGCCGGGCTCCCCGTCACCGTTGAGACTGCATCAGAGTACAGATACTCCTCTCCGAAAGATTTCAGCTCCCTTCACATATTCATATCCCAGAGCGGTGAAACTGCGGATACTCTTGCCGCTTTGCGGGAGGCGAAGAGGAGAGGGAATGAAACACTGGCGATAACAAACGTTATGGGCTCCACCATTACAAGAGAGGCTCATCACACACTTTACCTTAGAGCTGGACCGGAGATAGGAGTGGCGGCCACAAAGACCTTCACATCTCAGGTGGTGATCCTCTACCTCCTAGCCCTTTACATAGGAAAAAGGAGGGGAAAACTTCTCTCCGAGGAGGTGGAGGGCACGTTGAGGGAGATCAAGCACCTGCCAAGAGCAGTGGAGGCGATCCTTTCTAAGGAGGAGGAAATTAGGAACCTTGCGGAGATGATCAAAGAGGCTACCTCCATTTTCTATATAGGCAGATTTGTGAACTATCCCTCAGCGTTGGAGGGAGCGCTAAAAATGAAGGAGATCTCCTATATACATGCAGAGGGGTATCCTGCAGGTGAGCTCAAGCACGGACCGCTTGCCCTACTTGATTCATCCCTACCAGTTGTGGCTATCCTGACCGACGACCACACCTACGACAAGATGCTGAGCAACATTGGAGAGGTAAGCGCCCGGGGGTCGCCAGTCATTGCAATAACGGAGGAGGGGGATAGAGAGGTGGTTAAGTATACGGAACACGTTCTTTATTATCCAAAGGTTATGCCGATACTCTCCCCCGTTCCCGTTGCAATATACACACAGCTTCTTGCATACTGGACAGCACGATTGAGGGGTTGCGAGATAGACAAGCCCAGAAACCTGGCGAAGTCCGTCACGGTGGAGTGATGGGATGAGAACGAAGGTACTGGCATTTACCGGCCTTCCAGCATCTGGAAAGGGTGCAGTTGCCCAATACCTGGAAAGGTTGGGATATCCTGTCATATCAATGGGGGATGTGGTTAGAGAGTACTATAGGAGGGAGGTGGGGGGGGCAATGGATCCAGACAGTGTTGGGGAGTACGCTGGAAGGATGAGGAAGGCTCACGGGGAGGACATCTGGGCGAGAAGGACACTGGAGTACATCAAGGATAGATTCCCCACTGGTGGGGTGATAGTCATTGACGGTATAAGGTCTCCCAAGGAGGTTGAGAGGTTTAAGAGTGACCTGGGCGGGGATTTTCTTCTTGTGGCGGTGGAGGCTCCGTTGGAGGTTAGGTTTGAGAGGGCTGTGCAGAGAGGGAGAGTGGATGAGGTTAGAACTATTGAGGAGCTAAGAAGGAGGGATGAAAGGGAGACCTCCTGGGGACTTAAAGAGGCAATAGAGATGGCCGACGTTCATCTAGATAACAGCGGAAGCCTTCAGGACACTATGGATTCCTTCCTCTCAAATCCGCTGGTAAAGAAGTTTTTGGGAGGCGGTTGATTGAGGCTCTTTATTGCTGTTAAAATACCTTGGGCCAGCGGTTTTGACGGCGTGGTCTCAGATGTGTCAAGGTGCCCTCTTAAGGTTAAATGGGTGGAAAAGGAGAACACACACGTGACACTCAAGTTTCTGGGGGAGGTCTCTGAAGCATTTGTTCCTGAGATTGAGGAGGCTCTTTCAGGCGCCCTTGAAGATGTAGTCTCTGGAGCGGTTGTGTTGAAGGGTATCGGTGGTTTTCCAAACCTGCGGAGGCCCCGTGTTATATGGGTGGGGATAGAAGACAGCGGTGTGCTGAGGGAGCTCTACAGAAGGGTGGAGGAGGCCATGGTTGGGGTGGGTTTTAAGAGGGAGAAGAAGTCATTCAAGCCACATTTGACCTTGGGAAGGGTGAAGAGGGTTTTGTCAAACCCGCTGGTATGTATGGAGGATGTTGGGAAGAGGTGGGGGGAGGAAGAATTCATGCGGTTGAAGGTGGATGAGGTACACCTTATACAGAGCATTTTAAGCTCTACTGGACCAACTTATTTAACGATAAAAAGCTACAGGCTTAGGGATCAGGGTGTGGACGGTTAGGGATGATGCAGGAAGGTGATAATGTGGACAGGAAGGTTGTTTACACGAAAGGGGCACCGAAGCCCGTTGGCGCATACTCTCAGGCGGTAATAGCTGGGAGCATTCTCAGCATATCTGGACAGGTCCCTATAGACCCGGAGAGTGGAAGAATGGTGGAGGGGGATGCCAGGGCACAGACGGAGAGGGTTATGAAGAACATAGGGGAGATATTGAAAGCGGCAGGACTTGACTACAATGACCTTGTTAAGGTCCGAATATACACAACGGATCTCTCTCTTTTCAGTGAGATAAACGATGTGTACAGCCAATACTTTGAAGAGGAACCCCCGGCGAGGGTATTCGTTGAGGTCTCCGCCCTTCCCCTAGGGGCCCTTGTAGAAATTGAGGCGGAGGCGTATCTTGGAGGGTAACCCCAGCACCTCCCCCCGGGGAGAGGGGGAGTGGAGAAGGGTGGAAGATGAAAACAAAAAAATAGCGTTGCATTAATTTAGGTGGGTGGGGGATAAGAAGAAAAAGGTGGGAAGAGATGACACAGCAGAGGATTGCAACGGTAGTTGTACTAGTATTACTGATGATGGTTTTTGGGGTGTTAATTGTAGATATTGGAGGTAGTG
>JAGHBW010000053.1 GCA_021160765.1 Thermoplasmata archaeon | reverse complement strand
GGGCAGGGGGGAGGACGGGACCCCCACACACAGGATAGATCAGTTTGCAGAGGAGATGCTTTTCAGAACCCTTGAGGAGGAGGGGTACCGGGGATCCATTTTGAGTGAGGAGCGAGGGTACATCAAGGGGGATGAGAGGGAGCTGATGGTAGTAGATCCTTTAGATGGAACCACCAACGCAATAAGGGGAATACCCTTCTATGCTATTTCGTTGGCCCTGGGTGAGGAGAGGAAAGAGAACTGGCTGGAGGCAGTAGAGGTGGGTGTGGTTCTTGAGCTCCCCTCAAAGAGGATGTACTGGGCGGTTAAAGGGGAGGGTGCGTTCCTGGACGGAAGACGGTTAAGCGTTAGAAGATGTACAGGAGCGGAGGACGTTATATTCTCCGTCTTTGTAGGGAAGGGCTACGTGGAAGAATCCCTTCATTTCCTGAAGAAGGCAAGAAAAATACGCTACCTTGGTTCTGCCGCGCTTGAGATGGCTCTTGTGGCGGCTGGCGCATTGGACCTCTTCGTCCAGCTTGGCATGGGTATAAGGACATTTGATATCGCTGCCGCCTCCCTTATTTTAAGGGAGGCGGGTGGGGTCCTCTTCGCTATAGAAGGGGAGAGGCTCTACAAACCAAAAATGAGGGCGACTCCAAAGGAGAAAAGATCCATAGTGGCGGTGGGGGACGTAAACGTGCTGAAAAAGCTTTATCCGCCGGTGGACGAGGTTGTTGAGTTGTAAGTTCGGCTGGAACAAATATATAAAGGACGAAGACCATTATAATGAGGGGGGCAGATGCGGTTCGGACTTGTGGTGCATACTGGAAAAAAGCGAGCAATAGAGGTCGCCAAGGAGATCCTCTCCTTCCTCAACGAGAAGGGAGAGGAGGTAATTGTGGAGGAGGGGGCCCTTCAAGAGAAGAAGTTCTTCAAGGGTGTCCCGGGGCTCCCGCTAGAAAAGATGGATGTTGATGTAATGATCACTGTAGGGGGGGATGGGACCCTACTCAGAACCCTTCAGAAAAACCCTGCACCGGTTATGGGTGTGAACGTGGGTGAGGTGGGCTTCCTCACAGACGTGAATCCAGACAGTGCACTACCCGCCCTGGAGAGGGTGCTTGAGGGGAACTATGTGATAGAGGAGCGAAGTAAGCTCCAAACAATATATAACGGAGAAAGATTGCCCGACGCCACAAACGAAGCTGTTCTACACACTGCCAGCATCTCAAAAATGCAGAAATTTGAGATATATGTTGATATGTACTGGGCAGAGCTCCTACGCGCAGATGGGATAATTATCTCCACCCCCACGGGTTCTACATGCTACGCTATGAGCGCAGGTGGACCAATACTGGACCCCCGGGTAAATGCTCTTATTCTTGTGCCCATCGCCCCATATAAAATCTCAGCCAGACCCATAGTTTTACCTGACCACGCTGTCATAACGATTAAGGTGGCACATCCGAGAAGAAAGGCCGTTCTGGTAATTGATGGAGCATACCAAGTCAAAATAAGCAAGAGCGATAGCCTCCTTTTTACCAAAAGCAAAGCAGTTGCCAGGTTTATAAAGTTTGACCTCAACTTCTATAAGCATTTCCAAGAGAAAATGCGGTGAGGGGCAAACCTTTTATAGGAAAATCTTTAAAGATCCCTTTTAGATAACCTATAGTTGTAAATTTCAGGGTGGTATGATGTCTGAGGAGAAGACTGAAGAAAACTTAGAGAGGCTATTGACAATGCTGGAGAACCCAGTACGGAGACGGCTTCTTAAAAAGCTCGCCATATCCCCCAATTACCCCCTTCAACTTGCTAAAGAGCTGGGTATCTCTCAACAGGCAGTTATGAAACACCTGAAAAGTATGGAGGAGGAGGGGATCGTGAAGTCCTATATCGCCCCTTCAGATTCTGGTGGTCCCCCTAGACGATTGTATGTTCTTGAAGGGAAACACACCATAATTATGGATGTGGGTCCAAATCTTTACGATGAAAGATACCTCTCTTATGATGTTAGCATAGAAAACCTTGACCTCCCCAAGGAGATAAAAGGCGCGCTTAAAGAGGTGGAGAAGGAGGTTGAGGAGGCTAGGAAAAGGGGGGAGGGGGAGAGGGAGAGGGCCCTCACAGAATTGATGAGGAAGGTGGAGAGGGAGATTACAGATGTGGAGGAGTACCGTAGAGGTCTGATGGTTCTTAAAGACAGGATAAGCGAGGCCCTGAAGGAGACCATACAGGAGAAGATACCACTTAAAGAATGGCAGGAGAGGGACCTGCTCTACTATCTTCTGTGGGAGGGGGTGGAGGATTTCAAGTCTTTATCGGAGTTTCTGGACATGAGGGAAGAGGCTTTGAGACTTCTGCTTAAAAGCGTTTTTGAAGACATCTTGCCCAGAGAGATGTTTGAGGACCTCTGACAGCTTGGTTTTCAAGCCGAAAGCTTTAAATACTGCTACTTATTACCTATACAACGCACAGTTGCCAAGTGTCGGTTGGTTTGACAAGCAAGAGAGGTGATAGAAATGGCAAAGGGAGAATACAAGGTCAAGGTTGCTGAGGCCAGAAGCAATGATATAGGAAGGGGAATAGTAAGATTAGACCCCCATGTCATGGAAAAACTTGGCCTCAACACAGGAGATATACTCTTCATAACGGGTAGAAGAAGAACAGTTGGGAAGGTTTGGCCAGCGCTTCCAGAGGACGCTGGCAGGGGCATAATAAGAATGGACGCATCTACAAGACACAATGCGGGCGTCACTCTTGATGATTATGTCACGGTTAAAGTTGGCACCGCTAAATGGGCGAAGAAGATTCGCTTCGCACCCACAGAGGAGATAGAGCTCATGGGTGGGGAGGAGTTTTTGAAGGACGCCCTGATGGGACGGCCCTTCTCTAAGGGCGACACGGTGGCCTTCAACGTGATGGGGAGGAAGATTGAGTTTCAGGTGGTTTCTTTCTCACCTATGGCTCCTGCTGTGATCATCGGGCCAGAGACCGTTGTGGAGATTTCCCGCAGACCCGTTAAGGGCGGTGGGGTGGAGAGGGTGACATACGATGATATCGGTGGGCTTGAGGAGGAGCTCAAGCGGGTGAGAGAGATGATTGAGCTCCCCTTAAAG
>JAGHBW010000039.1 GCA_021160765.1 Thermoplasmata archaeon | reverse complement strand
CTCCCAGGGTACGTACCCCTCAGCGCTGATAGTGATGTGATAAACGCCAACTGGAAGGTGAAGAGAGAAGCTTCCATCATCATCCGTTTTAACTGTCGCGTTCCCCACCGTGACTGTTGCGCCCGCCACTGGAGATCCAGTTTCATTGGTGACCCTGGCTGAGAGGATCCCCTCCCCTTCCTCCCAGGGGATTGTTACAACCTGCAGTTTGAAGTTTTTCAGGAACTCAGTCAGGAACAAATCCGCTGATATGAATATATCCCCCATATACGATCCAAAGAGTTTGTCCACCAGCGTGCCTATATCAAGTGAGGGGATATAACCCCAGATAAAGGTGACGTTTCTCCCTCTGAGGTCCGGCGGAAGGAGTGGCATCTTAAGTTTTACCCTGGTCTCCGGTGACCTTAGGCTGGAGCGTTGAACGTGTACCGCTCCAGGATAGAGGTAGGTGAAGTTATTGAAGCTGGGTGTCCACCAAATGGCTGGAGATTCATCTAGTTTCACCTCGCCAATGTACATGTCAAATAAAACAGCCATTTCATCACTCATCTCCCCCGTGTAATTTATGTTGAACTCTATCTCTCCTCCTGGATAGAGGCTGGTGTGGGAGACCTCCACCTCGTCGGATATAAGGTCCCTGAGGGTTATCCGTTTCTCGCTCTCGTTGGAACCGATTATATAGAGATACGTTTCATTCCAGCCCCCATTCTCCATCTCTGCTCTGAAGGTGGCGAACAAGTAAGAACCATTCGCAACTGTGAAGTTCATGGTGAAGTGCCCGGCAGAGTCGGGTGTCAGGTTGTAGGCCACCACGGTGGTTTCATTTCTAATGTATGCTATGATTGGTTTTGTGTACGCCTCATAGTTGTAATACGCTGTGAAGTTAACTGTGTGCTCCCCGGGGGGGAGAATAACCACCCAGGGGTCCAGATTGGATTGGTACTCCGTGGCCAACACCTCAAAATCCTCAAAGTACGGCGCTTCATACTCCTTCGTCATCCAATGGTAGTAGACGCTGCCATACTGTGAGATCCCGCCGTAGGTTATCTTCAGAGGAAGCCTGCTTGGCACCTCTTCACCTTGAAAGGGAATGGTAAGTCGGGCCCTCCCAACGGAATCAGTGGTTGAGGAGATCTTATCTCCCTCCTCCGTTAAGGTCTCAACTGTGGCACCTGAAAGTGTCATACCGTTGGAGTCGTAGACGTAGACGTCCACAGTGTAGGATTCTCCTCCCTTATCAATAAGATTTACCCATACTGGGAAGGGATCTGCCTTAAAGATGTAATAGGCTAAGGAAAAATCGTCATGAAACGGGTCAGAGTACATCACCAATACGTCAAACTTACCGTAGCATGGGATGTTGTCTGGGACTGTTACAGTGATGGTATATATCCCCTTGCCCACCCTATTTAAGGGGAAATTACCAGGTAGGGTGTAATCCACGTTAAAGTTTCCAGTATCCACGGAGACCATGGTGTTCAGGTAACGAAGGTCTAGATCAACAAGTTCATCTCCTCTCAGGGCTTTAAGGTAAAGTGTGACCGTGTCCCCCGGGGACACCATATCAATCATGGAGATGTTGGAGGTTAACTGCAATGTGAGCTCCTCTACCACCACCTCCCCAATGTCAAAGATGTCCGACTCCGCTCCGGCTAAATATCCCCCGTAAGTGAAATTTACGTTTACACCTCCCTGCTTTCCATCCCAATCCTCAAGGATTGTGAAGTTCCCCCGATACCTTCCCTTGCTAATCCTAGTGGCGTTTAAAGGATACTTCTTCACATCAAAGGAGTACGGCTCATATATGGACAGCGTCAGATTCATTGCCTCTGGGTCAATGGGGTTCTCCTTGTAGAAGAAAAAGATGGTGAAGTTAACGACCTCCCCCACTTGAAACTTATATGTATAGTGGGTATTATTCGTCCACTCAATGATGATGTCTGCGTAAAGAGGAGTGAAGGAATCGTTGAAGAAGTCAATGGCGAAAACAGCGCCCACAGGCAGAGAGAACAGCACAGCCAGTACTACTATCATGAACTTGCCTCGCATAAACTCACCCCTTTATTGTGAAGGAATTATTTTCACACTACTTAAACATAAGCCTGTAGTTTAAGAAACCTATTTATAGGATGAAAGTCAATTATGAAGACGTGCTGATCCCATCAATATCCTTCCTCGTCTTCCTATTTGAGTTCATAATTGTTATGATGCTAGTCTGAGCACCCCCCTCCCCTTTTATGAGGTTTAAGGGAGTCTTTTTATTCACCTCCTCCATATACCCCCCAGGGGAATGATACTATGCCCATGACCGTTGTTGAGAAGATTATGGCGGCACACAGTGGGAAAGAAGAGGTCTCCCCCGGGGAGATCCTCTGGATAGATGTTGACGTCAGAACTGCAAGGGACTTCGGAGGCCCAAACGTTGTGAAGCACCTGAAGAAGCACTTCTCCCCACCATACGTTGATGACCCTGACAAGACCTTTTTCACCTTTGATTTAAGCACCCCAGCCAGGACAATAAAGTACGCCATAAGCCAGCACCTCTTAAAGGAGTTCGCTAAGGAGACGGGGGTCACGGTCTTTGACGTGGATGAGGGGATCGGAACACACGTTCTAATTGAGAAGGGGGTTGTTAAGCCCGGGGACGTTGCAGTTGGAACGGACAGCCACTACAACATACTGGGTGCGATAGGAGTCTTCGGCCAGGGTATGGGGGACAAGGACATAGCCTTCGCCTTCAAGACAGGAAAGATATGGTTTGAGGTTCCTCCAACAATGAAGATCAGAGTGGAGGGCGAGTACTCCTGGCCTGCCACAGCAAGGGACCTCACCTTTGCTGTGATGGGGGAGGTTGGTTCCTCAGGCGCCCTGGGAAGGGCTATAGAGTATGAGGGGGAGGCCATAGAGAGGCTCTCCCTGGATGGCAGGATAACCCTGGCTTCTCAGACCACGGAGATGGGGGGGATCATAGGCTTCATACCCTTGAGTGAGGAGGTTAAGAGGTTTGTTGAGGAGAGGAGCGGGGGGAGTATAAAGGAGGTGCTGCCTGATAGGGGTGCGGAGTACGTGGATGAGCTCAACGTGGATGTCGGCGGACTT
>JAGHBW010000088.1 GCA_021160765.1 Thermoplasmata archaeon | reverse complement strand
CTTCCCACCCCCCGGGGACCTGGGGAACGTAGCTGTGAAGTATCAGGCAATCCCATTTCACGCCTCTGACCTGGATTCTCTCAATAACGCCTCTCATGGGGTGGGGTTTGAGGGGGATGGAGAGGGACGAAAACAGGGCGAGCGCTCCGTGGCCGGTGGCTATGATGGGTGCCCTCCCATTCCACACCTTAACCACTCCTTTAACGAACTTCACCACCTTGGGGTCAGGCGGATCCCCCGGGCCGCTTGAAACAACAATCAGCTCATAATCACCAGAGGGCACACTCCCCGGGGGGTATATGTGGAGGTTTCCCATTCTTGAGAGGGTTCTCTCCAAAGAGAGGTTCCTTCCAAGATCTATCAGAGCTATCTTCAGAGGGCTGTTCCCGCCTCTCTCAATCATTCTGGGAGTGCTGCAGTGCGGCCTCCACGTAACCTTCTTCTCTCCACCTAAAAGGTTGGTGCCCCTTTCAATATACTTCCAAGCCCCCTTTCTGTCCTGAGTAACTACCACTGAAAGCCATCTTCCAGCACCTCTTTTGAGGATGTCTTCAACGTCCAAAGATGTAACTGCTCTTTTGCCCTCGTGTTTAATCAGGTAGAAGAGGGGCTTGAAGAATTTCACGTAGGATGGGTAATCTATGATCTCTCTGGCTATTATGGCTGAGGGGGTCATCCGGTCAGACTGCTCGGTCATCGGTGTGTATCCGACACTTCCCGTGGTTGGTGAGGTGAAAAGAAGGATCCTTCCAGCCATTGCTGGAAGGGTTAATACCTCCATCTCCATGCCATATCCCATATAGGGGGTAAGGGGGCCTACAGATACCCCCTGGTTCCCATACCCCCTTGACTCAGCGCACTCTCCATCCTCAAAGATCACATATCCCAGCAGAGGAGGTCCTCCTTTATTCCTCCTCTTCTTTCTTCACAGGAGCCGGTGGTGGTGGCGGCGGAGGTGGTGCCTGCGCTGTGGATTCTTCTTCCTCCTCCAGATCAATCTCTATCTCATCCGCCGAGACACCCTCGGGAAGAAGGTCCTCGGGCTTTATCTCCCCCTCTATCTCCTCCTCCTTAACCCCACTCCAGTCTGCAGTTCCGGACTCCTCATCCACATCCACACTTTCAAGCTCCATGGATTCACCAAAGAGCGGCCCCGGGGCGGATTCGTCAAATACGGGTCCTTCTCCGGCGGAGATCCACCCGGGCCCCTCCTCCTCAGAGGGAAGTTCGTGGATTGAACCCTCGTCCCCAGCCTCATGCATTATTCCTCCACCCATATCTATCTCCTCCTCCGCCACGGGGCGTTCCTCAGGCTTCAGGATCTCCCCCACCTTCATCTCCTCACCGTATATACTCCTCCACTCCTCTATCTCTTCCTTCGTTTTAAGTTCAATGCTCTTTAGTTTCTCCTCCTCCTCCAGTTCCTTTTGTTTCATCTTCTTCTTGATGAAGAAGACCATTAGGGCGATCACAGCGATTACGCCGACGATTCCAATGACACCGATCAGAAGGCCCATGTTTATTTTGCCCTTCTCCCCCGTCTGGTCGTTATGGCCTCCATTTGATGTGCCAGTTCCTGGGCTGTTGGGGTCGGTGGGGTCAAACGGGGTCTCTCTCTTCACTCCTATCTCTGCACTGTTGTTGTATCCATCCCTGTCGGGGTCCTCATCCGGCCCGTGGCTCAGGTCACCGAAGAACTCTATCTCCCATACATCCTTGAGGCCGTCATTATCGTCGTCCCCATCAGAGGTTATCCTTACAATGTCCGTTCTATAGAGTGTAAATGTACCGTCGGTGTAAGTCACGTTGATGGCGTATCTGCCTTCTTTATTATACCTGTGCACCACACTAAATCCTGATGCTGTGGTGTTGTCACCGAACTCCCAGGTAACAGTAATTGGGTCCCCATCAGGGTCAGTGATGTTCACCGTGAACAGTATTGGTTCGCCGATGTTGAAGGTGCCCGTCTGTCTGGGTGGGAAATAGTCCTCCATTGCACTTATCTTAAGGGACCTTAGCACAGGAGGATCAGGTGCATTTGCCACATTTATTATGATGTGTACAGGCCCATTGGAGGCCATGGTTCTTATCTTGTCCATAAGAACAAGGTCCACAGATACTGATCCAGCGACGGAATCCTCATTTGTGGGTGTGAATGAAACGTTGAATGTCGTACTGTCAAGGCGTGAGATGTTGAACCTTGAGGAGGATACAGTAAGGTCAAGTATGTCTCCGAACCTGAGATCTGGGTCGTCACCTTTGACAATGAACCAGAGTGTCGCCCCCTCCACACCATTCAACACAATTGTCCTGTTCTCCGGTATGCTTCTCCCTGCCACCTCGGTGAAGTATGGGGGGTCGTTTATGTTCTTCACAGATATGTTAATCGTCAGCAGATCGTATCCGCCATGGGGGTCAGAGGCATTTATGTTGAACACGAAAAATCCAACATCATCGTTTGTTGGGGTGAAGGCTACGTGAACCATTGTAGTGGGATGTTCTGGATCGGGTGTAACAGACACCTTCTCTGAGTCGGCAGTGAAGGTTATTGGGTCCCCGTCCACATCCTCCGCCAGGACAGTCATCATGTATTCAGAACCCTGCTGTGCACCGTTCTCCCCCGATATGTTCAACCAGATCTTGTTTCTCACATTGAAGACGTTCCCCAGCGCATCCTGGACCTCAAGTATAACAGGGGGGTCGTTGGTGGGAAGCACGGTCACGTTAAACCAGTTGGAATATACCTTCAGGTCATCTCCGCTCATGACTCCATCCTTGCCGAGATCTGCGGCAATTATCCGGAATGATTCCGTTCCAGACCAGTCCTTTACCTTCTGACCGAAGTCAACCACCGCGTACCTTCCCACAGTTCTGACTATAGCGGTTATGTTCTTCTGACGGTTGAAGGGAGGATCTATCTCGTAGTAGAGGGTGTAATTGTATCCCAGGTAATAGTCATCCCAGAAGTATCCTGTGAGGTTTAAGAGTGCTTTTCCATCCCCCATATCCTCGTGGAACTGAAGGTCGGGTATGGGCTTAATAAGCTTTGGAGGGAGGTTGATTCTCTTAGTTTTCACGTTAACATACGGATTGTTCTGGCTCTTCAATCCCCCTCTGTCCACCACAATTACTGTCGCGTAATAAGTGGTATTGGGCTGAAGTCCTTCTATGGTCACTGAATTTTTAGCTTGATGGTAAATTTTCGTGTAAAGCGTAGAGGGGGAGGGGGTAAAGTTGGCTTGCGTGGAGTAAGGATTTTAATATTTT
>JAGHBW010000042.1 GCA_021160765.1 Thermoplasmata archaeon | reverse complement strand
CCTCTGCGGTGAGCATTACAGGCGCAAGCACCTCAAAGGTGTCCGCAGTTCCGCTAGCCGAGGATATCGCCCTTGAGGAGGTCTTGGGGATCTTAAGACCCGCTGCGGCAACAATGGGTACGATGATAAGTGTGATCTTATTCCCTGGCACTCCCCCTACACTGTGGTGGTCCATGATTGGGGAGGAGTCAAAGTATATCCTCTCTCCCGTCTCCACCATTGCATCTATGAGGTACTCCACCTCTTCCATGCTCATACCGTTGATCTCATTGGAGACCACATAAGCGGTAAGCTCAATGTCTGTCAGCCTCTTTGAGGCGATGTCCCTGATAATGGTCAGAATCTCCTCGGAGGAGAGCCTTCCCCCCTTCATCATCTTCTTGATGTAATCCACGGACTCCGGTCTCTCCGTTGGCATGACCTCAACCTCATCCCCCGGGGAGACCTGGAGCTCCTCTCCCAGATTTTCAAAGAGAGCCACCTCCCCCTTTTTGACAAGCGTCTCAGAGAACTCCACAGTTGCTGTTGTTGAACCTCCAGAAGCAACTATTTTCACCCTGTCCCCGGGGTTTAGGCCCAGCTCCCTGCCATCAACCTCATTCAACGCTATCTGCCTGATGGGGCTGTCAAGATCCAGAATCTTCGCCCTGAACTTCATATTATCACGTCCCCTTAGTCTGTTTCTATTGCATTAAACATATATATAGTTTGCATAATGGCTATCCAATGC
Source organism: Thermoplasmata archaeon (assembly GCA_021160765.1). Taxonomy (GTDB): domain Archaea; phylum Thermoplasmatota; class Penumbrarchaeia; order Penumbrarchaeales; family EX4484-36; genus EX4484-36. The sequence goes on along the minus strand of JAGHBW010000042.1, from coordinate 3,396 downwards.
TAAACTACCTGCTTACACTGGCTGTGGGGGTGGCTATAGGCACCCTTGCCTCTGTTGTGGGTGTGGGCGGGGGGTTCCTGGCGGTCCCATATCTCATGCTTGTGGCCTCCCTTCCACCAATGGAGGCTGTAGGAACATCCCTTGTCATGGTGACTGGAACGGGGTACAGCTCCACACTTGGATACCTCAAAAGAGAGAGGCCCCACATCCCCCTTGGCCTTACCCTGGGCCTCATGGCGGTCCCCGGGGTCTATCTCGGGTACCATCTCCTATCACAGGTCTCTGAGGAGACCTTCAAGGCGGCCTTCGGTGTCACCCTCATAGTTATTGCGATCTACCTGGGGACTGGAACGAAGGAGAGGCTTTCAAAGGGGGAGTGGGGGGGGCAGGAAAGGGGAAAGTGGTACTACTACTCCCCCATGGGTGTTTTAGGCGGTCTCATCTCCGCATTCTTCGGTGTTGGCGGCGGCGTGATATACACCCCCTACCTCATCATTGCACCCAGGATGAGGCCTAAGGTTGCGGTAGGCACCTCACTTCTGGCTATAGCGGTTAGCGGCACCTTCGCCATCTTCATATACGGTCTTACCTCCCACATCTCCGCCTCACATGCCGTATTCCTCCTAACCGGGACGGTTATCGGCTCTCAGATCGGAGTGAGGCTCTCCGGCCGCCTCAAAGGAAAGCACATCGTACTCGCCTTGTCCGCAATTGTTCTCCTGACGGGTATACGGATGCTTTTATCCGTCACAGCGTGAATACCATAAATTCTCCCTGACGAAAAAATAAAAAACGTTGGTGAAATTATAAACAGTGAGGAGGCGGTGGCATGCCAATCTGCCCAAACTGTGGTTTTCTTGTACCTGACGGTAGAGATAGGTGTCCCAACTGCGGTGCCCCTGTTGGATCTCCCTCCTTGGGTGGTGCGGACACATCTCCCGGGAGGGTGTCCACTGGCCTTCAAGGAGAGGTGCCCTCACAGAGCAGCAAATTCACCAAGTACATCCTGGTGGCATTCCTGGTTATAATCGTCATCACCTCCATACTCCGGATCTACTCGTTTTATAACGAGATTAATAGTCCCGACCTTGAGATTGCGGATGCGAGTGGGACAGTGAATCAAAACAACCTCAGTTTTGAAATCTCCCTGAAGAATAATGGTGGAAGAACCGCAGACGCTGAGAAGATAATCATTAGATTCTATTCTGACGACAAAAAACTTGTGGACATAAAGTGGATGAGAGGAGACATAGAGCCGGGAGAAACACTATCCCAGCATATTTTCGTGAATGTGGGAACAAATCCGGATGAGGTGGGCGTTCTCTACGATGGGAAATTGATGGATAAGAAGCTGCTGCTCTGGACGCCAACACTATTTCCAGGTTAACCTCTCCGAGAGGTGCTGACCGCCTAAAGAAGGATTCCCACTGTTAAGGCGGATATGAGAAGGTATGGAATGGACCATTTCAGAAACTCCAGGGGAACCCCCTTAGACCCGTAGAGCCTCAGGGCGATGAGGTTTGCCAGGGATGCTGTTATGAACCCCGCCCCACCCACGTTCACCCCGTACGCCAGGATTCTGTAGGAGGAGGAATGGTGTGCGAGCAGAACAGTGGCGGGGACGTTGCTTATCGCCTGCGAGAGGAGTATGGATGTGAGGTAAAGCCCAGCTTTGCTCTCCACCCAACCCCTGATAGCACCCTCCACCCCGGGGAGGTGAGAGAGGGAGGAGAACGTTAGAAATATAAGAGCGAAGAGTGCGATCAGGTACCAGTCTGCCTTCTTTATCACATCCCTCCTGAGGAGTGCATAGATGGGAAGAATGAAGAGGAGTGGTAGAAGAGGTGTGAACAGCTCAGAGAGGATAACCAGGAGAAGAAGCATACCGGCGGAGGCGTGGAGGAGTTTTTTGTCCACAACCCCTTCCACATTTTCTCTCAACTCAATCCTTTTGTCAGGAAAGGAGAGAAAGGAGATGAGGAGGAGAAGGGATACAAGGAGTGCGGTTAGGGGCGCCATCTGAAGGGTGAACTCCACGAAGGAGATGCCCCACCTGTGCCATATGTAGATGTTCTGCGGGTTTCCTATGGGGGTTAGGGAGGAACCGGCGTTAACCGCCAGAGCTTCAAAGACCACCAGGCGCTTCACATCGTTTTTTATACATCTTCCCAGCGCAGCTGTTATGGGGACCACCACAAAGAGGGCGGCGTCGTTTGTCAGAAATGTGGAGAGGAGGGCAGAGAGGAGAACAAGGCTTAAGGCCAGAGCTCTCTCACTCCTGATGTGTGTAAGAAGCCTGTTTGAGACCCTCTGGAAGTACCCACTTCTCTCAAGGCCGCCAGTTACAAGAAGAAGTCCCGTAAGGAGGCTCAGGGTGTGGAGGTCCAGGAACGCCGGGTAGTTTCTGATCTGATGCGGGTTAAGGTAGGTGGTGAGGAGGAGAAGCAGGGCAAGAAATACGCCTGCGAGAACCCAGGGGGAGTATCTAAGATGCATTCTATCACCGGTTCATTCCCCGCCCCCGGGTGAGAAGGACACCATAGAATTTCTTTTTTTTCAGAAGAACAATTTAAAATGGTGGTTATTTTATGGGGTCAGGCTATGAAATACGATGTTGTAGTTATAGGACTTGGGGCGGCGGGCCTCTGGGCGACAAGGGAGGCCCTGGAGACCTCAAGAGACCTTAAGGTGCTGGTTGTGGACAGGAGGGTGGGCTACGATACGTACTCCCCCTGTGCCCTGCCCTTTGCTCTAACGGGGGAGGTCTCCCTGGAGGAGTTAAAGCACACACTCCCCCCCCTCCCCAGACTTAAGAAGATGATGGGATACGAGGTGAGGAGGGTGGAGCCAGATGGGAGGAGGATATACGTGGCAGGTGAGGGAAGGGAGGAGGTGATTGAATATGGGAGCTGTGTTGTGGCTACAGGCTCCTCCCCCTCGCTACCACCCATAAGGAACCTTAAGGAGGCTCTCGGAAGGGGTGCCTGCACCTTCTCCAGACCAGAGGACGCCGAGGAGGTTATGAGAGGGGTCAAGAGCGGGGTTAAAAGAGCGGTGGTGGTTGGATGCGGTGTAATCGGCATGGAGGTCTCTCACGCGCTTAAAAAAATGGGTGTTGAGGTTCTCTGTGTTGACGTACTCCCCTACCCTATGCAGGAAACCCTGGATGAGGATATGGTGAGGGTCCTCATAAATCACCTTGAGCAGGAGGGGGTTGAGATCAGGCTTGGGGTGGGTGTTGAGGAGATAATTCTTGATGGGAGGGTTCGCGGGGTAGTGGTGGGGGATGAGGAAATCCCCTGTGAACTTGTGGTGGTGGCCGCAGGGACTCGTCCAAATACAGAATTTCTTGAGGGCAGCGGGGTTAAACTTAAGGATGGCCACATAGTTGTGGAT
>JAGHBW010000029.1 GCA_021160765.1 Thermoplasmata archaeon | reverse complement strand
ATCGTCTGGAGCGGGGTTGTCAACCTCTTCACAACATCATATATAAAAAGCAACCAAACGCTTATTATTATGCCCGGCACAAGGGTCATTGCAAGAGACGCGTTGACGCACATATCAGTTAGCGGAAGGATCTTCGCCAATGGAACACCATCCTCTCCCATTCTGTTTGAGTCTATAGGGATTCCCTGGTCAGGCATTCAGATAGAGGGCGGTGTGGGGTATTTCACTCATGTGTCCATACGGAACGCCTCCACCGCTTTCTCTATCATTGATGGAAGAGCGGAGGTCAGAAATACAACGGTAAGCTCTTCTTCCATTCTGGTAAATATGGATGGCGAGTCCTACCTTCTCTGGGTTAACAGCACTATACAGAAGGATGCCTGCATTGTGGATCTGGATTCAACAATGGTTGTTAAAAACTATTTCAAGGTTGTAGCGTATGACCCTCTATATGGCCCCCTATCTGAGGGGGAGCTCCATCTTGCGGATGTAAACGACAGGATAAATTACAATTTTCCTCTGGATGAAAACGGGTCCACCCCGTTTACAGAGGTGGTATCCCTTGTTCTACCGCAGATAGACGTGGTAAATTACACCCTTGAGATACTCTCCAACGGCTATAAATGGTACACCACCCATTACTCTCCCTACTTGGACGGAAACTTAATTGAAAACATTACGCATCATCTTCCCCCCACACCCCTTAATTTCTCTTCAAATTATACTGTAGAGGAGGACACCTTCTGGCGCATCCCCCTCAGGTTTGCGAGGATAAACAATGTAAGCGTGGATTTTGAGGTGACCACCTCAACGCCCCTTCTCTCCTGGGACCCGGAAAACTCCACACTTCTGGGGTATATACCTGACCCGAAAAGGGCCCCTGAAGAGGTGGACCTCCACATCAGAGACCCCATCTCAACCAGCAGTTATAAGATGATCCTGAACGTTTTGAATAAAAACGACCCGCCGGTGGTTTCATTCGGGAGAAGGTGTGTACAAGCAACCCCGGGGAGAATAACTGAGGTGCCCATATATCTCTATGATGAGGAGACGGAACGAACGAATTTGGTGGTAAATCTCTCTCAACCCTGGGCTCACTATAATAGAAGTGGTGAGAGTGTCCTTCTCATGTTGGATAGACCAATTCCCCCTACAACCCTTTACATCAATGTGACGGATGAAAATGGCACCACTTCCTCTGCCTCCATTATTGTTCTTCCCCTCTACAGTTATACCACACCCAGCCTTCTCCAGCCCTTACCACACCTCCTTCTAAAAGAGGATGGAGAATGTGAGCTGGATTTGAAGGGATTCTTCACAGAGGACGCAGTTGATTTCAGGGTGATCGCTGCGATAGGTGCACCCATTAGGACGTTTTTAAACAACTCAATTTTAAGAGTATCGTCCGGTGAAAACTCCTGGGGGGAGGCGTCTGTACTTGTGGAAGTTTCTGGATGGGGAGAAGCAAAAGAGTGGGTTTGGATAAACATTACTATATTGCCCGAGAATGACCCCCCACTTCTTCTTTCTCCCTCTTTCAGTGGAGAGGGGCCACTTTATACCTTCTCTGTTACATACGTTGATCCCGACGGTGAGGCTCCACGACTTCTTTCACTTGTTCTGGATGGTGTGGAACATCCCATGAAACTCCCAAATCTATTCCTGGACTACGTCTCTGGCGTTAGATTTTCTGTGACTGTTGGGGTCTCCCCCGGGAGACACACATTCTATTTCAGGGCTACTGATCCATGGGGATATCAGAAGGAAAGCGCCCCTATGGATATTGTGGCTGAGACAGATCTTCTCCCCGGAAGAATTTCGTTGGGGAGTGTTACCGCCACGTATGTTTACAATGGGCAGGGCTCAGTGTCAATGGATGTTCGGGGAGGTGCGCCGGAAAAGAAGCGAGTCGGAGCGTATGTCTATCTCAACACAACCATTTTTATTTCCGCCACCCCGGGGACGGAGATAAAGAATATGACTATATGGATTCCGCTGAAGGACATTACTGACATAGATTATCTGTCAACATCTATTGTCGCCCTCTCATTTGCAGATGGTAATGAGGTCTTTCATCAAACTGAGGTGGATGAGGGGCACAGTATGCTGACAATACACATTCACAGAACTCCACCCCCATCCATACACCTTTTTGCCCTTCCCTCCCCCAGTAGAGATAGCGATGGGGATGGTGTGCCTGATCTTCAGGACCTCTTTCCAGATGACCCCCTTGAATGGAGAGACACCGATGGAGATGGTATTGGAGACGCCCAGGATACGGATGATGATGGGGATGGGGTCAGCGATGAAGAAGAGATCCAGTTTGGTGGGGATCCTCTCTCGCCAATGGTTCTCCCTCCTGACACTGATTCCGACGGCACCCCTGACCTTGCCGATGATGACATAGACGGGGACGGAATCCCCAACTGGTGGGAGGAGATGATGGGGCTTGACCCCTACAACCCGGAAGATGCTAGTATGGATATGGATCATGACGGGATTAGTAATTTGGAGGAATACAGGGCCTACAGGGAGGGTTGTGGAGAATCCAACTCTCCTCCTGCATCAGTGATCCTTCTCTACCTTCTTATCCCACCCCTACTTTTGGGTGTAATTTACCGGCTGAAAGCTATGGGGATTATTCTAAGAAAAAGGGAGGAGTTTGAGGTGGTTGAGGGGAGGAGATGAAAAGTTTGAGACGAGGTTTTTTCCGATTTTTCAAACTAACAAAGTATATAAATAAAGAGAGAGATTTAGGATATGTACCGGGGCTTTTAGTTTTTTGATATTATGTATACAAAAATAGGAGGTGTGCATTTTGAGAAAAGATGATTATATGTGGGACCAGCTAGATGACGAAGAAGATGTGGACGTAGAGGAAGAAGACGAGGAAGTAGAAGAGGAAGATGGTGAAGAAGAGGTGGAGGAAGCTGCTCAACCTCCCGAGCCTGCAGAGGCTCCGCCACCTGCAGAGGAGAAGGGGGAGGAGACAAAGGAGGAGGGAGAGGAGGATGTGGAAGTGGAGGAGGGGGATGTAGAAGTGGAAGAGGGAGACGTAGAGGAGGAGAAGGAGGAGGAAGCGGAGGAGGAAAAGGAGGGCGAGGAGAAAGAGGAAGAGGAGGTGAAGAAAGGGGAGGAGGCAGAGAAACCCAAGGAGGGGCCCAAGGAGTCCGTTTTTGGGCTTGACGAGAACATTGCTGGAGCTTTAGCTTATCTGGGAACATTCATTACCGGCATATTACTTCTCCTCATGGAGAAGGAGAACCGCTTTGTGCGCTTCCACGCCATGCAATCAGTAGTAATATTTTTACCACTCATAATCATAATCAACATACTGGAATACGTCTTATATTATACTTGCTTTGCGTGGCTGATAGTCTGGTTGCTGGTCCTTCTTTTCATCCTTGTTTGGTTCTTAGGGATGTGGAAGGCATACAACGGGGAGTACTTCAAGTTCCCCATAGTAGGAGATATCGCTGAGAACTTGTTAGAGAAGGTGAAGATATAAAAAGATAGTAGGGGGTGGTGGAGTACAACCCCCACCCCCCTTCTTTTTTTGAATAATGTTTTTGCCCTTTTCTGCCCCCATTTTCAAACACCCATAACTTGACTATCTGATTCTGAAAAATCCAATGGTGGGGGCACTGGGATTTGAACCCAGATCAGCGGGTATCTTCTACGCATCGCGAACGTGAAGACGGGTCATCGCTCCAGTTAGTCATCCTCTGGGAGGACGTCTCCCCCCATCAGCAGACCCATTGGCAATCATACGCGTAACTGGAGCCCGCGATGCTGCCTGGTTACACCATGCCCCCACTTATCACCCGGTGGCATCATCTCTGGCGGCGGTGCTGTCTCATGATTCTACGCATGCGCTTCTTTCTCCACTTCCAGCGCATCTTTCCCCGTTTCTTCCAGTTCCTTGAACTCCTTTTCATTTCGCTCTCACCCTTTTTTCAGCCACCGGACCTTGAAGCGGACTCGCGGGGATTCGAACCCCGGATCCCCAGCTTAGAAGGCTGGTGCCCTGTCCAGGCTAGGCTACGAGTCCGGAAGCCGGTTCGCAAATAAATGGGGAGAGGAAGGAGTATATTAAACTTTACGCTCTCCGTTGAACTTGGTCTGGGAAAAGGAGACAACCTCACAAAACACCTCTTGGATGTGAGGTGAGTATCTCATAGATTGTTTTAAGGGTGGTCATCTCAACCCCCATCCTCTCGCCCATTTGAAGTGGTCTTCCCAAAATGGCCTCAATCTCCATTCTCCTCCCCCTTCTCAGATCGGCCAGCATTGAGGTCTCCCCTCCCCCCATTTCAATTGTGGCTGAAACAGTCTTCTCAATAACCTCTTCTCCAAGGTTGATACCAATGGCTTTTACAAGGGCGTCAATCTCTCCCATGATCCTCTTAGCCAGAATTAATGCTTCCGGAATTCTTACAATAAAATCTATTTCCATATTGAGGAGGGCAGTTATAGGGTTGAAGGAGGCGTTCCAAAGGAGTTTCCTGAAGATCCAGTATCTGATGTCGTCAACAACCTCAACCCTGATAGGTGTTCTGGAGATTTCATTCCTCAGCAGACCCAGTAGCTCTTTTTTCTCTTTCGTCATCCAGAGTGAGCCCATATAAATTCTTCCGCCGGAGAGATGACGAAAGGCCCCTGGCCTCACCCTTTCTGCGGAGATGTATATCACTGATGAGAGGGTCTTCTCCCTGCCGAATACCTCCGCCAACGCCTCCTCGTTCCCAAGCCCGTTCTGAAGGGTCATCTGAAAGGCTTCCCCCCATCCGCTCTCACTCACACCTTCAGCTGCCTCCATCAGATCATATGCCTTTGTGGCGTATATCACAACGTCCACATCCCCGTTGGGCTCCCCAACAACTTCAACCTTGATTCCCCTCCGCACCCCCATCGGTCCTTCAAAATAGAAACCACCTTTTGCAGCCTCAAGGCTCCTCCCCCTAGCTAGAAGCACAACCTTAGAGCCATAGAGAGTCAGATAACAAGCGAGAGTGCCCCCAACAGCACCTGCTCCAACGATGGCAATTCGGACCACGTTAATCACTTAAGCGAATAAATAATAAGTATCTGTTCCTCATAACACCATTGCGGTGAGACTTATGCTGAATTATTTAAGGCGGGGTGCAGTGGCTATTCTTGTCCTTCTCTTTCTAATCCCCGTAATCCCCGGGGAGGGCTCAGATAAAACTTCGGAGATGAACCCCTCTCTCCCCCAGGATCTTCAATACCTAATTATATACCCCGATGGGTGGGAAGAACCCATCAAGATGCTAGTAGAGTGGTGGAATCGGGTTGGTATAAAGACAGGGGCAGTGTCCTTAAGTGTGGTTGTGGGGATGACGGAGGGTAGGGATGACGCCGAGAAGATCCACAATTTCCTCTCAGCGGTCTACCGTTTAACGGGGGGAAACCTATCATATCTCCTCCTGGCTGGTGATTCGGAGGTTATACCGACCCGCATGCTCTACACGGGTGCGGCCTCCCAAGGAATGGACGATTACTATCCATCGGACCTGTATTACAGCGGGCTCGGCTCAAATTGGGATACAGATGGGGATGGAATATATGGGGAGGAGGGGGAGTGGGACATGAACCTGTCAGTGGTTGTGGGAAGGCTCCCAGCGTCAACTCCCGGGGAGCTCCAAAGAATGATCCAGAGGGATATATTATACATGAAGGATCCCCCAGCAGGAAACTGGTCCCGCAGGGTGGTTATGGTTGGGACTCTGATGGATGCACCAAATAACCCACGCTTGTACGACTCCTACAAGGACAACGCCTACAAGGCGGTGAAAGAAGCCTCCTATTTTGTCCCTCTCAAAATGGAGAAGGTGGTATTGAGGGACTACCCCCTTATTGAGGGGGGAAATTATTCTCTATCCACTGACAATCTTAACCACACCACTTTAATTGCATCCCTTTCCCCAGGTGCATCCCTTTTCCTCTTCGCAGGTCAATCATTTTATGCCGACAACCCCCCTCCACTGGACAACTCACTGGCGGAGTATTCGGACACAACGGGCTACTCTAAATACTCCTTTTATCCACTCCTCACATACCAGGATGGCCCCAACCTGACCTGTGGGCTGAAAATGCCCTTCGCCTATATCTCCTCGTGCGACAGCGGTAAGTTCACCGAAGAGGACGACACCAACATGGAGGCTCTCCTTTTAAACGAGGGTGGGGGTTTTGTGGGAATAATTGCGTCAAGTGGTGTGTCTTACAGAGGTGAGACCCTAAACGGCTCTTTTGGAAACTGGTGGCTGTATAAAGAGTTCACAAAAAATCTCTTTGAAAAGACTCCAATGCCTGCTGTTGTTTTGAGAGACTTGAAACAGCACTACTTCACCGCCATATATCATTCATCCCCCTATCCCCCCGGGGTGCTTTCAAATCTTTACTCTTACAACTACCTGGGTGACCCTGCCATCACCATCTACCTCGGTGATGTGAGGGAGTTTAACGTCACAGCTCCCCAGATCGTTTATAGCGGGAGGAGTGAGGTCTCTGTTGCTGTTAAAGATGCCGTATATGGAACGCCCGTTGTGGGGGCTAGGGTTACATTGTACAACCCAGAGGACGGGGAATTCTACACCTCCTTGAGCGGGGAGGGGGGTGTTGCGAGGATTGAAACAGACTTCAACCAGAGTAGTGACGTAATTTACCTTACAGTAAGCAACCCGGGCTACAGGCCATTCCTTCTGGACAACGTATCTTTGAGATCGCCCCCAGCGGATCTTTACATTGCGGCTGTTGAGCATCCGGAAGCGATGAACTCAGGTGAGAGTTATCAGTGGATGGTTGAGGTTGGAAATAAGGGAAGCAGTGCTGCAGAGGGGTTCACATTGATGGTCTATGAGGGTGAAAAGGTGTATTATGCCGAGGATTACGGCCCTCTTCCACCCCTATCTACCACCACCCTTCCCGTTAATATTACCCTCCCCTGGGGTGAGCATAACATAACGTTTGAGGTTACCTCTATGGGGCCAGAAGGAGACAGAAGCAACAACTTCTACACCGTTGAAGTTTACATAAATAGCCCACCGGTGGCTCTTCCTTCTGTGACCTTCACAACGAGGGAAGACTCACCACCCATTTTCTGTCCCATATCCAAGATTGTCTATGACAGGGACACACCAGTATCCTCCCTCATTTTTAAGGTGGTGGAGGTGAACCCCCCTGGCATTGCTGTTGAGGTTATGAACAACAAAACAGTGATGGTGGCTCCGCCGGAGAACTTCTCCGGTGAAATAAGGATTGGATATCGTGTTAGTGACTCCTTGGGTGAGGTTAATGGTTTCTTCACAGTAATTGTCATGGGGGTTAACGATCCCCCAAGAATCATCAACATTGACCCATCCTACATTATTTCAATAGGTGTGCCCTTTAACCTTCAAGTGTTGGTGGATGATGATGGGCCTCCACCCCTCTCCTTCTCCATATCACCCTCCTTTATACCCATTGATCCAAGAAACGGCCTCATATCGTTTATTCCATATGAAAATATGAGTGGAGTCTACAGCGTCAATATAACGGTTATGGATGGAGGGGGGCTTACAGCCTATGCTGAAACCACGTTTATAATCACCTCTGAAAGTTCTCGTCTCAGAATAGATCCCACTCTAGTGCGTCTCAGGGCAGTGGTGGGGAAGAAGTTTGTCTATCAGGTGAAGGTTTACGGTGCTCGGAGGGTAAACCTCACCTTTACAGATGATACTGATCTCTTTGACATAGATCCTGAGAGCGGTCTTATCTCCTTCACCCCTACTAAAGAGCAGGCTGGTGTTTATAGGGTCACCATAACAGTTGAGAACAGCTATGGAGAGAAAGACAGTAGACTCATAGTGTTTGAGATTGTGGAGGAGAAGAAGACCGCAGAAAGAGACCTAGCGTTGATCTTAACAGTTCCCATAATATTGCTTGGAGCGATCCTGCTCTACCTAGCCATTTTCACCCCCTCTCACGGGGGTATGGGGAGGGAGGAATAGGCCTATTTTACCCTGAAAACGCTGTCTATCGCCTCCCCCGTTCTGTACTCTATTATAGCGATTACCTCATCCCCCACATCCGCTGTCATCTCACGACCCACGAGCCTTCTGGCCTTCTTCATTAGTTCCTCAATATCCACAAGGGGCAGTTTTGCTCTTTTAAGGCTCTCCAGAAGGTCCTCCCTCCTTGGGTTAACCGCGATCCCATGATCCGTTACCACCACGTCTACAGCTTCCCCGGGGGTGGTTACGGTGGTCACCCTCTCACGCACAACAGGAATCCTTCCACGAATCAGGGGGGCGGTTATTATTGTGACCTCCGAGCCCACAGCAGCATCGGTGTGGCCGCCAGTTCCGTGAAGCAGGTAGCCGTTGGAATGTGTGTTCACGTTGACATTGAAATCTATGTCAACCTCCGTTGCACCAAGGAAACAAGCGGTCTGCTGATGTGTTATTGGGCCTCCAGTATGGGGATTGCCGAAATGGTGATGGGAGACCTCCATATGATTCGGGTTCCTAGTTAAGGATTGTATAGCCTCAAGGTCAAAGGCCTGTGCATCCAGTATCGCTCTTATCGTTCCCTCCTCCAGCATCCTAACCACATATCCAGTGGTCCCGCCCATGGCGAAGGAGCCGACAATACCCTTCTCCTTAAAGTAGTCCCCCAAATATTTTACCACAGCAAGGGATGTACCACCTGCCCCCGCCTGGAAAGAGAAACCATCCTTTAGATAGCCTGCAGCATCAAGCACTTCTATAACCCGTCTGGCAACCATTAGCATCTTTGGATCCCTGGTTATCTGCGTGGTGCCCCATCCAATTCCCTCCGGATCTCCAATCCTGTCCACCTTTGCCACCACATCCACATAGGTGGATGGAATTGATATAGGGGTGCATGGGTAGGGAACAAGGTTGTCCGTCACAACCACAACCTTCTTCGCGTACCAGGCATCCGCGAAGGCGAATCCCATAGCCCCGAAGGCGGAGGGACCAACCGCCCCCGTCATGTTTCCCGCCTGGTCTGCTGCAGAAGCGGCAATAAAGGCCACATCTATTTCCACGTCCCCAGCCTCTATCGCCCTTGTCCTACCACCGTGTGTCCTTAGAATAACTGGATAGGGAAGTAAACCCCCCTCCGAGGCGAACTTTCCCAATGGGCCGTTCAGACTCCCCTCAATCCATCTTATGGTTCCATCTTTAATGTAGGGTATTAAATGTTCATGTATGGGGAAAAGCGCTGTTGGAAAGAGACCAATATCTTTTATTCCCATTTTGTGAATGGCGTCTAGGACCATATTCACTACCAGATCTCCGTTTCGGAGGTGGTGGTGGAAAGAGATAACCATTCCATCTGAAAGTTCAACCTTCTTTATGGCGGCCTCTATCCCCTCTACAACCTTGTTTTCTGGGGGGACACTTCTTCTTAACGGTCTTCCTATCCCCCTCATCACCTCTGGTGGAGAGTGAAGACCCCTGTACGGTCTCACCCTTCTCCCTTGGGGAGTTGAGGTAGGAACAAATCTACCAATGGAGTTCTCAACAAGGCCATCCTTTAAAATTGGACCATCTGGAGCAGCCATACGGACACCCCGGGGGTAAATGTCGGAACTCTCATAAAAATGTTGGGTGGAGTTATTTGTCCGCAGGAATGAAAGGTATCTGAAAAGTTTAAAATAGAAAGTCTGAAATATAACTCACGCTGCGTTCATGTCAGGGTAATGGAGTGATATTGATGACAGAGAATGAAAGAAGATGGGTAAGTGGGAGAAGAGCCCCGGTAATATTTCTCATCCTGCTTCTGCTGGGTACGGTATTCACCGGAGTTAAGTTTGCTTCTGGTGCGGAGTACTCTCCTAAGGAGGTGAAGGCCTATCACGATTCATCATATACGAAAGAGGCCCAATGGGCCAGATATGGAGAGAAGCTCTACATAAGGGCGGTGAACGCCACTTCCTCCTCCACCCCTGGATCATCCGATTACATGCTTCTTTACGTAAATTCCACCTCCAATTCTACGGGGGTTGTGATGAACCTGACATACTCTACAGACTACTATTTTATTTGCAATCTTACCCTGAATAGCACGACGTCTTCCAGCGGTGGCGGAAACTATTCAATTGAGGTTTCAGGGGGAGGTAAGGTCTTTATCAGAGATAACTCAAACAGGAGTAGGATCCTTTACACCATAAAGGTTGATGGGAAAGCACCTACAGTCTCTTTAAACGTGCAGGGTCTTGGGTTTTTAGAGGAAGATAGGATTTATCTGCTTAAGGAAGATGTAATCTGGCTTACGGCGAGTGATGACCTCTCTGGGGTTAACACTACAACGTATAGCTGGGACGGAGGTTCCTTCAACGATTACAACGCCTCATCAGGGATAAAACCACCAGCAACGCTGGGGAGGCACACACTCCAGGTGCGTGTGGAGGATGTAGCCACAAACATTGGTCTTTACAACTATACTGTCTGGGTCTCATACAACTGGACCGATGGAAAAATAATCGGCAAAAACCAGAGACTTGTTCTGACGAATCAGACAGTTTTTGTCGGAAACTTGACCGTTAGGGGAACGCTTATTCTTCACTCATCCAATCTAATATTTGTTGGAATGGAAAGGTGGGTGGAGGTGCTGAATGGAGGCTTTTTGGGTATTACAGATTACGATGGAAACACATCCACTGACGGGGACAGGTCCCTGATAACTACCAAAGCCTCATCCACGGCTAGGATCAATTATCGTCCTGGATCGGATGGCTGGATCAACTCAACGGACATAAAAAAGATCGGTTACGGCGGTGTGGCAATAGAGCTTTGGGCACCCATAACCCTAAGGGATGTTAAAATGAACATAAAGGGTGCTGTTGAAATCTACGGCGCCTCTGCAAGAATAAGAGATTCTGTAATAAGAACATCGGAATCTCCCCACTCCCTCCATATAGATGGGATGTACAGAAGTTTCTCCCCCTCCCTTAAAGTTGAAGGAACGGACATATCTGGAGTGGCACCCGAGGGTGTTGTGGTCACAAAGGTTGGTGTTCCAGATAAGGGAAGTGTGTTGAGGTATTCTGGGTATGCTTCATCTGAAAACAGGAGCATATCTTATGTGAACACCTTCGGAAGTGGTGAGAAGTTGAAATTCTCTTACATATTTCCAATAAAGAGTGGGGCGAAGGCACAGGTGTTCTATAGCACAGATGGGGTCACGTGGTCAATGCTGACTCGCCTCCAGCCCACACTCACCTGGCGCGAGATGATCTTTAATTTCTCTCTCCTCGCTGGGCAAAATGTTGAAATTGCTTTCTATTTTGATGCGCCGGTGAATTATTCTGGCTCTGGTTATTACATCACGGATCCTGTGGTTATATCCCCCTCCGGGGAGACCACTCTAATACCTATTTACGGCTACAATTTCACGGATGTACCATCCACGATGAACTCTGTTGAGATAGTCAACACCACTGTTACCTCCGGCGAGAACCTGGGAGTAAAATTCACAAACACCTGGGGAGTTTCCAGCAATGGGCTCCAAATACTGGGAAACATATCTAAAGCACCTGAACTGCTAAATGTGACCGGTGGCAGGGTTCTAATGAAAGGAGGAAGAGTCCAGGGGGACGAAACTGAGAGTGTGTTTGGTGCCACACTTATCGGTGGTAAAGAAAGCACGTTCACCTTCCAGAGGGTGTTCATGGGCCATCTAAACCGCACAAATGGATATCTGATTAGGCTCTTTGGAGGGAATCTCCATTTAACATGGTGCACGTTAGACACATCCTTCAGAGGAGTGCTAGCATTGGATGGAACGTTGAAGATCCAATCCTCCCAAATATACAACATAACGAATGTGTCTATCTTTATCGAGGCACCATCACCTGACTACAGACCCGCGGGAAGGCTCCCCGTTGAGATCTATTCATCGCTCATAAGCAACGGTGGTGATTACGGAATTCTTTTAACTGCAGTGAACCCCACCGCTGAGGGAGGAGGCTTCCTTCTAAACACCACCACATTATATAACACAGGGAGAGGTGGTGAGAACCCTGTTGTTGGCATCTGGGTAGATCCCAGCATGAGAAACTTCACCGTGAAGCTTGAGGATGTTATTATATCAAGTTGTAAAGGCAGGGCGCTGGACATTTCAACACCACTCTCTGCAGTGATCAACAAGCTTAGGGTGATGAGCCATACCGGAAATGGGCTGGTATTCTACGGCGGTGGGAATTTCCGCCTGACAGATGTTATATTGCAGAACATATCCTCAACAGCGTTGAAGCTTGTTGAAGCCTCTTCTCTGAACGCCAATATTTTAAGTGTAAGCAACGTGGGGGAGGGCCTGATCCTAATGGATGACACAACTTCGGATATCACTTCATTAACCTTGAACACCTCCGCAGGATACGGCGTAAGAGCGTACCCCTCATCGTCCCTCCGAATGTCCTCATCTGTTATTGAAAGATGCAGTCTGGAAGGCATCCTTGTGGAGGAGGGGGCCAGTGTAAACATACTACATGTAACCTCATCGTCAAACGGGGCAGGCGTAAGATTGAAAGATGCCGTGATAGATAACATAAAAGATCTTAGATGTAGAAACAACAGAGGCGTCGGCCTCGCTATAATGGTGGGCAGCCATACCTATTCCCATTTAACATCGGGCATTCTCAATTCCGTGGATGGCGTTCTATCGGTGTATAATGACAAAGAGGGGTTATTGGTTGAAAAATCAGTAACATCAAGCATCACCTTTGTGATTAAAAACTTCACCCTCCACGATAACCTTCTGTGGGACTTGAAGGTGGATAAGAACATCACAACACTCCTTATGCCGATAAACGCTGCCTTTGACGGGGCAAGCATGACCTTCCACGGCAGGATGATCGTTGAAACATCAGTCAATCTTGTTGTGAGGGAGCTCACGTTAAGATTTATTGGTGAGAATTGCGGAATACTTGTAAAGAGCGGAGGGTACATGAGTCTAGAAGGCTCCTCCATAGTGACAGCCACCCCTGATGATCCCTATACCTTTGCGGTTTACGGTGGGGCTCTTTTATCCAACAGCTGGATTAAAGGGGCTCAATCAATATACGCCTTTGAGTCTGAATCCTTCATTCTCCGAGGAAGCTCTGTGGAGGATTCTCAGGGGGGTGTGGAGATAATAAAAAGCACATTTACCCTCCTGAGAACGCGCATCCACGGAAGCGAGATAACAGGGATTTTTGTTTATTCTTCCCGGGGGAACATTGACAGATGCAATGTAGAGTCAAGTGCGATTGGTGTGTTAGTGAAGGACATTGTGGAGGAGGTGGAAATAACAAATACACGATTTACAGGAAATGTATTCGGAATGAAGGTGCAAAACTGCGGCGACAAACTCCTTAACATTTCAAGGTGTGAGTTCTTGGAAAACGAGGTCTCTGATATACAAGTGAGATCCTCCGTTGTCCCCGTCTATTTCTCTACAATTGATGAGGAGAAGATCGCAGTCCTTGACTCTTCCTCCAGAGTGCTTATCTATTATGGCCTTGACCTTTATCTTTACGACGAGGTGGGCGGACCCCTAACAGCGACAGTAGACATTGACGACATAAGCGGGACCAGTTATTTCTCCAGAGAGGTGGATGGAGAGATTACGGACATTCCTCTTCTCTCCTTCGTCGTCACATCCTCAGGAGCGTCAACGTCCCATCAACCATACACAATACAGGTTACCAAATCGGGATTTGAACCGAGGAGTGAGACGTTTGAAATTACCTCACATATGATCCTTGTCTTTACCCTCAATGGACATCCCACACTGATATCCCAGATACCCGTATTGTCTATGTATGAGGACACACCGGCCATAGAGATTCTCAACCTGAATAATTACGTCAGCGATAGAGATGAGCTATCTTACGAGATTCTCCCCGGGGAGCATATAAGGGGAGAGGTTGTGGACGGAGTGCTCAGCCTTTATCCACTCACAGAGAATTGGTTCGGAACTGAGGACCTAACTGTAATAGCAAGGGATTCTTTTGGTTCCTCCATTTCCTTTGTCATAACGGTTAACTGTATGCCGGTGAATGACCCCCCCATCTACACCAATCTTACGATAACCCCGTCAACCCCCATAACCGGTGACACACTTCAGGCTTCCATGGTGTACTACGATCCTGATGGAG
The DNA here is from genome assembly GCA_021160765.1 of Thermoplasmata archaeon. GTDB lineage: Archaea > Thermoplasmatota > Penumbrarchaeia > Penumbrarchaeales > EX4484-36 > EX4484-36. The sequence continues at coordinate 1,277 of JAGHBW010000029.1, read as the reverse complement.
ATCCAGAACCTCAAACCCTCCTCATCCAGTGGTATCGCAACGGTGAGATTGCCTCACAATACTCCGGACAGAGGGAGGTACCAAACGTAAAATTCGGGGAGAGATGGTACTTTGAGATAAGAGCGTGGGATGGACACAGTGCCAGAGACAATGGCTATGGGGAGGTGTACAGGTCGGAGGAGATCGTGGTGGGGAACTATCCCCCCGTAATTAACAGTGTTAAGATACTGGAGCAGAACCCAGATACAACCACAGATCTTCACGTCGTTGTGGAGGACTATTACGACCCAGATTCTCCCATGGTTGAGTTCCACATCCTGTGGGAAACCCTACAGGGCGATAAATGGGTATCTCTCCCAGTAAACAACGATGTGCTCCCATCGTACTACACAAGAAGAGGTATGTCTGTTAGGGCTGTTGTATGCGGATTTGACGGAGTGAGCTGGGGTTCTTCTGTGACCACAGAGCCCGTTATGATAGCCAATGCCCTTCCATGGGTGGAAGAAGCGGTTTTTGTACCCAACACAGTGTACCAGAATACCGATGCAATTACAGTGAATGTCGTAAATGCAATTGATCCCGACGGTGATTACATAGACTTCTACTACGTCTGGAAGGTGAATGGCAGGGAGGTGCTGAGTGGATATGATAATACAACTTTGGAACGGTCATCATCAGCCTTTACCTCTGGAGACGTTATAAGTTGTGAGATAACACCTCACGATTACTACGGTTCCGGAAGGAGTTATCTTCTGAAGGTTGTGGTTAAAGCTGTGGATACTGATGGCGATGGCCTCCCTGATGACTACAACGGAAACGGAAGAAACGATGGCAATGATGACACTGACGATGATAACGACGGTTATCTAGATGAGTGGGAGGAGTTCATGGGCACTGATCCCAAAAATCCCTCCTCTCACCCGTTAGACACTGATGGCGATGGCGCTCCTGACGGTGATTCCACCAACAGCCAGAGCTGGATGGACACTGATGACGATAACGATGGCTTCGCAGACTCCAAAGACGCATTCCCGTTAAATCCCAGAGAGTGGAAAGATACAGACGGTGATGGAATAGGTGATAATTCCGATGATGATATTGATGGAGACGGAGTTCCAAACTGGAGGGATTATGATCCCTACGATCCAGTGGTCTGGAAGGAGCCGGTAAAGAAAGAGTCAAAGCTCTATGAATACATGACCCTTCTCATTCTCTTCCTCATCCTTCTTATATTGCTGGGTGCGGGGTACATGCTCCTAACCGGAAGGTTGAGGGTT
>JAGHBW010000188.1 GCA_021160765.1 Thermoplasmata archaeon | reverse complement strand
GCCGCAGGTAGGATTAGAAGAAAAACCAGTGTGGAGATGCTGTAGAAGAATGTGTATCTAGTGTAAAGTAGTATGTTCCCCTTCAACACACTCTTTTCAGCCATTCCGAAAACCTCTTTCAGAGGAAGAGCTTCCTCTTTTTCTTCTCTTCTCTGCCCCTGAAGTTCCGGGCTATCCATCCAAGTGAACTGCTCTTAGTGAATAGAATAAGTTGGTCTCCAACTTCAAGTTTCTGCTCTCCTCTGGGAATTATTATCTTTTCCCCCCTCCTTATGGCAGCCACAATAACGTTGTGGCTTTTGAAATCCTTTATTTTAGCTAACTTTTTGTCAGCAAAGGGACAGTTCTTCCTAACCTTCACCTCTACCATATGTGTGTCGCCCTGATCTAATGTGGAAAGGGATTCAAAGTCTTCCCGATGTATGTACCTCATAATAGCATCCACAGTAACCCACCTCTGAGAAATTATCACGTCTATCCCCACGTCCTCCAATATTGTTTTGAGTCCAGGGCGATCAACAAGGGCTACTGAATGCCGTGCACCGTACTGCCTAGCCATAATTGAGGTGAGAATGTTCACCTCTTCCCTCTCCGTTAAGGCGAGAAAGACGTCCGCAGTTTCAATGCCCTCCTCCAATAAAAGTTCCCTATCGGTATAACTTCCGTTTATTATAAGGGTCTTCTTAAGCTCCTCAGACGCCTTCTGGCATTTCTTTTCATCCTCCTCAATGAGGACTATGCTGAAATCCTTCTCCTCCAGAAGTTTGCATAGATGAACACCAATTCTTGAGGCCCCTGCCACCATTACCTTGCTTATCCTTCTCTCATCCGGATATTGCCTGGGCTTTCCGACAAGTTTGCCAAGAGAGGCAAGTACCTTTTGAAGGTCCTTTCCTTTCTCAATAAGGAAGAGTAGCCTGTCGTTCTCCTGTACCCTTGTCTCGCCGTGGGGGATTATCACCTCATCTCCCCTGAATACTGCCACCACGTTGCAGCCCCGGGGAAGCTTAAGTTCCTTGATACTTTTCCCTCTGGTTTTACTACCCTCCTTCACAGAGGCATCCACCACCACAACCTTACCCCGGGCGATGGGGGAGGTGTTAAACATGTTTGTGGTGGAGATAATGTTTGCCATGTGCTTTGCCGTGAGGAGATCTGGACAGAATGCGACATCAACACCAACCTTCTTCAACTCTGAAGTGGAAATGGGCTCTGTAATATAGTCGTAAGAGTTCACTCTGGCAAAAGTTTTACAGTTCTCACTTTTCGCCAGGCTACAGGCGATGATGTTGATCTCATCAGAGCCAGTAACCGCTATGAAGTAATCAGCGTTTTTCACGTAGGCCTTCTCTTGTGTGGTTCTGGAGGCGGCGTTTCCCCGAATTATTAATGCATCCAGGTCGGATACCTTTTCCGCAACTTCCCCTTCCTGTTCAATTATCGTGACGTTGTGCCCTTCGGCGATAAGCATCTTGGCCAAACTGATTCCCCTCTCCCCCGCCCCCGCAATCACAATGTCTTTGCCCTTCATGAGGGTACAAATCCCAAAGGGGATTTAAAACCTTTTTCTTCAAATCCCTTAATTACGAGTAATGTAATGTGTTAATTTTCACCACCCCCTAAGAAACGCTTAAGTACAATATCATCATTACTTGAGCCCGCTAAAGTGCGCTTGAGTGGGGGGCAGTGGTTTCAGGTCAATCCCTCACACCACCACTCACGGCACTGGCTAAAATCAACTTTGGACTGTTGGGACATTAGAGGTGATGTGAAATGAAATGGGTGAAGGTATCGCTTCTGTTTATCTCCTTGGTGCTGGTATTTCATCTTCCTGGCTGCTTGGAAGAGAAAGAGAAAGGTGAGGGTGAAGGAGGGATGGGGGAGGCGACTCTGATTATTGAGTTTGGTACGGCAGAGCCCGATGTGAACCTACCTGAACATCTCTCTCAACAAAATGGGGCCGTGAAATGGGTATTTGAGAACATGAGCATTTCGTCAAATGAAACTGTATTCACATTCCTCATTAAGGCATCGGAGAGGTGGAATTTTACGGTGGAGTACCATTTTGGAACTTATGGCGTTTTCATAGATTCTATTGCAGGTGTTAGCGGAGGGGAGAACAGCTGGTGGGTTTACCTTGTAAACGGCGTTTTCGGGGACGTGGCGGCGGACAAAAAGGTGGTAGAGGATGGCCAGGAGATCACCTGGAAATACTCTACGGGTGCATAGATGCCATACATCCCCCCGAGCTAGCGGGGGGCCCTCAAAGACCTCTAGATGGGTGAAGGAGATTAACGATGCGGTGCTCTCCGGGCTGTTTCTCCCCTTTGCAGTCGTTCTAATTCTTTTCACCTGGAACATAACTGCACTTCTTTTTATGTGCATTGCATCTCTTTTTCTTGCAGTGAAAACCTCCAGAAAAGGTGGAGGTGGGGGGCTACTACTTTACTTCATTCCTCTACCAATCATGGTTTTTGTCTTCGGTCTTCTTCTCTATCCCTCCACATCTGAACCCATTATTACATTTCAGGTTGGAGATTATATGACAGTAAGAATTGGGCCGGACTCCATCCATTATTCTCTCAGTAATATGTTTAAGTTGCTTGCCATAACACTTTTGATATGGGGAATAACCTTCAATCCTAACGGGGATGTGCTTTTCTTCGTTCTCAAAAGAGTATCAAGAAGGCTGCCTATCATGCTTCTCTCCTCTTTATATCTACTTCCCAGGGTTTCCTCTGATGCAGAGAACATTATTGAAGCACAAAAGGTGAGGGGGGTGCTTAGGGAAGGAAGCTTCATACACACCGTAAAAAGCAGGGGCTGGTTGATAATGCCACTTCTCAGGGATTCTTTTCTGAGGAGCGAAGCCCTGGCAGATTCCATCACTGCCAGGGGCCTTTTTGACCTCAACCCCCCTCCACTCCCCTTAAGTAGAAGCCCCATCGGGCTCCTTTTGGGTGCTGTTGCCGGTTTTCTTATGGTGCTTATCATTCCGGTAATCCTGGGGGTAATGCTGTATGCTCCAACCTTCATACTTGGCGCTGTGAAGGGAGTGCTTTTTCTTCTTTATCAGTACGCACTGACGGGGGGTGGAAGATGAAGGCGGTGATGACAAGAGGGTTGACCTTCTCATATCCTATGCGTTCTGAAAAAGTGATCCAGGGGCTGAACCTCAGTATTGATGTGGGGGAGTTGATGTTTATCGTGGGGGATTCTGGTTCAGGAAAAAGTACCCTCCTCAAGATTCTGTCAGGTATCGCTCCATTCACCACAGGTGGTACGCTATCTGGTGAGGTGAGTGTATTAGGAGAGGATATAAAGAGGGAGGAGGGGAGGGGGAGGGTGCTCAAAAAAGTCTTTTATCTCAATCAGGAGCCGGAGTACTATCTGATATTCTCAACGGTGATTTGTGAGGCTGCAACTCCATATCTTGAAAGCTGTGGTAGCTGGTCAGCGGCGGAGAGAAAGGGTATGGAGACCATCCAGAAATGGCTTAAGGGGGTGGAACCACACACCAAGGTTTCACATCTTTCTGGTGGAGAGAAGCAGAGAATGGCATTGTCGCATATGGAGGCGTCTGATGCAAAACTTTACCTGCTAGACGAACCGTTAACCCACTTAGATGATGAGGGGAGGAGGAGGTTCTACCTCCTGCTGAGGAAGAAGTTGGATGAGGGGGCCACAGTTCTTATCACTACACCTTCCCTTTTTGGTTATGACAAGTTAAAAGAAATGGCCAATAAAATCTATTTTATGAACAGAAAAGGAGTTGAAAAAGGAGCTTCAGTTATGGGGGGAAGAATTGCTGTGAAGTGGGAGGAGCTGGGGAGGGATAGAATTAGGAGAGAACAGTCAACAAAACCATTGTTAACAGTTAAAAATGCGGTGGTAAGTCTTGGCGGAAAGAGGGTAATTAACGGACTGAACCTTACATTGGGAAAGGGAGAGGTGTTCGTCGCGAGAGGGGAGAACGGCTCCGGAAAAACGACGCTCATTCGCCTTCTGCTGGGCTTCGTTGTGCCGGAAGAGGGTAAGGTTTCAGCCCCATGGCTTAATGAGAAGGGAGAATGGATGGGGAGTCAAAAGATCATTGTGGGTTATCTTCCCCAAAATCCCATGGACATCTTCACCTCGGAGGACCTAGCCTCAGATCTATTTCTGTCGTGGAGAACTGGAAAGAGGAGGGAGAGGTTTAAGAGTGCACTGAAGAGGTTTTTAACTCTTTTCCGGCTTGAAGGGCTTGAAGGTGAGGATCCTTATGAACTCTCTACAGGAGAGAGACAGAGAGCAGCTCTAGCTTCAGTGTTTATTAGATACCCGGATGTGGTTTTCTTGGACGAACCAACCAGGGGAATGGACGGGAGAGCACTCATCACCCTTACAAACCTTATCAGCCAGATGAAAGGGGAAAGCACCATTTTTATCAGTACACACACAACTCTTTTTGAACACCTATCGGACAAAACAATCACACTCCCCGCTGTAGACGAAAGGGAGAGGGAGGGGGGTGGGGTTCGTGGGTGAGAAGACATCACCCCATCTCACCCTAGCACTTATCGTTTCTACAGTGGTTGTTTTCTTTCTCATTTATCAGACGTCTTATGTTGGTATCGGGGGGCTGAAGGTAAACCCTGTCTACTATCTCGCCGCGCTCATCACTGTAGGACTGGGTGGGGG
>JAGHBW010000157.1 GCA_021160765.1 Thermoplasmata archaeon | reverse complement strand
GTTCGTGCCCCACCAGGGGGGCATGAGTTAGCAGGAAGGTTTTAACCGCCGGGGTGATCGTATGTGCCGCTGAAACGCTCCTTTTGGATATGTTTAATTGTTCTCCGCACCTCATAAGAATCAGAAGTACATGGTGCTCGGGAATATTTATCTTTTTTGTCATTTACATTGGATTCGAAGATTAAGCTTCTGTTAGCCGGTGGTTGAGGAGCAGCAGAGGGTCAGACGATGGCCAGGACATGATTAACATCTATCCATGACGAAGAAGGTGCGATCTTTCAGAAAGGTTGCAAAGACCCTTTTTAAAGACACACCATAATCTGCACCCCGTTCTCAGATAGCTCATTGGTATGGTTCCATCTCCTCCTCCCTTCTCTCCTCACTACGCTGAAAAATATAAAGGATAATTATAAAAGCAAAATTTGTTAGAAGAAAAGGCAGTATAATAACCGAACTGTATGGTTGGAAGGTGACCGATACAAAGAATGTTGTAAGGAAGAGGGGAGACACCGCGAATATTGTCAAAAGAGAGAGCTGAAAAGGATTTTTAAATGGTCTTAACACCTCCTTTTTTCTGCCGGCGTATATTTTGTAGAAAAATAGTGTTAAAAAGATAGCTGTAAGTAGGATGAAGGTTGAAGAGGAATACAATATCCAGAAAAGACCGGAAAATGTCAAATAGAGTAAATATCCAGCTGTAATTGCTGTCATTTTTGGGGGAGCTCTATAAAAGTACAAAAGAAGGATAAGAGAAAGGATAGCTATTATTGGGTAGCAACAGATTTCTCTCATATCATGTATATCGCCATAAAACGTCTCATCGTAAAGTACTTCGCCAGTTACAGCGTTAATTACTACCTTAGCGTAAGAATAAAAACCACCCTTCCACGACAGCTTCCAGACGGGGATGTCACCCTCTTTCACCAGATACATATACTCCAAGCGGGACTTCACATCTATGAGAAACTTCCTTATCTCCCAGTCAAACGTGGCTATCATAAACGCCTCTCTGCAGTCTATCTTCCACCCCTTTATCGCCAGGTCATCCGTTGTATTTGCACACCCAGGTCCCTCGTCCCACACTTTTGAGTAAACGGACAGATCATCGTACACGTAAACAGTCATGGCGGTTATGTTCCCTGTAAGGGGATCATGAGATACAAATTCATATGTAATCGTTGAGGCATAACAATTGCCCCATATTATAACCGGTTCAACCTCTATATGCACCAGTTCTGCATCAGCCGACCATTCTTTAGCCCGCCTCTCGGCAAGCGATAAACCGTCAATCTCAGTTATTCTGTGATCCACTTCCTGGTGGTTCACATATTCTATGTACCCAAGGATTGGAAGAAAATACAGCAACATGACAAGAGATAAGATTTGTATGGACCTCTTCTCGGGTGGTATGAGGTCTTCCCATCTGAACGAGGAATGATTGCTCATCTAACCCCCATTCCTTTTGTATGTGTCTTCTAATTTTCAGTGCATATATAAATTTTGTTGACCACGTGCTGCTGCTTTATTGATGTGGAGGATAGTTCATACCAATCGCAGATGTGTACCCCACAACCCTGCCTCTTTCAGGGGTTCGCCTATGAGCGGTATTGAAGCGGATTTTTCCTGCGTTAGCGATTTATACAACCCCGGGGTTAGGGGAAACAAGTGATTCTATGAAGGACGTAGCGGAGAAGGCCCTCTCCTACGGAGAGGGGAGGGCGGATTATCTGGAGATAAGGGTAGAGAGAACCGCCTACAGCGTGAACTACATGAAGAACGGAACGCTGGTCTCCTCCACTGAGGGAGTGGATGGGGGAATCTCTGTGAGGGCTCTTGTTGGCGGAGGTATGGGGGCAGCATATACGGATTCTCTGGACATCAAGGATGTGAAGAAGGCTGTGGACGAGGCGATAAAGATCGGAAGGAGCGTTAAGGATATCTCCAGGGTTGAACTCTCCGAGGAGGAGGTATACCAGGACTCCTGGGGGGTTAAGGGAAACCTGAACAGGGGCAACGAGGAGAAGGTTTTCGCACTGGAGGACATAGAAAGGGAGCTTGATGCTATGGGCTACGTGGTGGCCAGAACACAGCTCCTGAGGGATTCCCTTAAGGAGAAGCTCATACTAACCTCCGAGGGAACTGACATATACTCCCGCCTGCCCCAGGTTGAGTACTACTACTTCATCATCGTCAAGACTGTCAAGGGCTCAGAACAGGCCTACAACCAGATCGCCTGGAGCGGCGGGTATGAGAGGTGGGGAGAGTACAACCCCAAGGAGAGGGTTCTCTCGGACGCGGAGGTGCTTAAAAGAGCGATTGACGAGGGAAGGGCCCTTAAAAGCGGTAGAATGGACCTTGTGGTGGGTCCTGAGGTCTCCGGGATCGCCGCACACGAATCCTCCGGCCACCCATCTGAAGCGGACAGGATACTGGGGAGAGAGGGGTTCTTGGCTGGGGAGTCCTTCATAAAACCGGACATGATAGGAGAGAGAGTTGGAAGTGAGGTTGTGAACATCGTTGATGACCCCACCACACCCGGGAGCTTTGGCTTCTACCTCTACGACGACGAAGGGGTTCCAGCCAGGAGAAGGTACCTCTACAGGGAGGGGAGGATCAACGAGTTCCTCCACAACCGCGAGACCGCTAAAATCCTGGGGGTTAAAAGCAACGGTGCTGCCAGGGCCAGCTCCTGGAGCAGAGAGCCCATCGTCAGGATGAGCACAACCTTCGTTGAGCCCGGGGATCACACCCTGGAGGAGCTCCTTGAGGATGTCAAATATGGGGTTTTCATGAAGTCCTTCACAGAGTGGAACATAGACGACATCAGGTTCAATCAGAGGTACGTTGGGAGGGAGGCTTATCTTGTGGAGAGGGGGGAGGTTAAAGGACCTGTGAAGAGACCGATAATAGAGGTCACCACCAAGACATTCTGGGGGGCGGTGGACGCGCTCAGCCGGGACCTTGAATTTATCGGTGCCACCTGCGGTAAGAGCGACCCCATGCAGGGCGTTGACGTCTGGATGGGCGGACCATACATGAGGCTTAGAAACGTCTATAT
>JAGHBW010000162.1 GCA_021160765.1 Thermoplasmata archaeon | reverse complement strand
TCCTCCACCTCTTCACCCTCTGGTGCTTCCTCTTCCTCCTCAGCAATCTCTTCCGCCTCTATCTCCCCCTCCTCCACACTACCTTCGCCCCCCTCCAGCTCTGTCTTCTCTGAGGGTATCTCCGTTCTCTCCAGGAACTTCTCCACCGTCTCCTTGTCCAGTAGATCGTCCTTCCTCTTGGTGTACTTCTCTAAAAGAGCATGCTTCTGAAGTTCATATATCTTCTCACACGCCTCATATGCCATCTTAAGGCCCTCTTTAAATTCCTCCACTGTGAGGTGGCCATCCATCTGCAGGAGCACCAGTTCCTTAGTACGGGGGATTATAGCTATTGGAAGGTCCGCCTCGCCGTAGTTGTCCTCCTCCTTGAAGAGGTCAAGAACAACCCTCCCCCCAACCTTTCCTACGGCGCACGCAGGTATCAGGTCCTTCATGGGTATTCCCGCATCTGCTAAGGCCACACTGGCCGCTGTCAACGCTGCACAGCGGGTGCCAGCATCGGCCTGGAGAACCTCAAGATAGACATCTATCGTTGTTCTTGGAAATCTCTCAACAAGTACGACAGATTCTAGAGCCTCTGAAAGTATCTTTGAAATCTCTATTGACCTCCTATCTGGCCCAGGGCGTTTTCTATCCTGAACAGAAAACGCGGCCATATTGTATCTGCACTGAACTATCGCCTTCTGGGGGTTCTGAAGGTGTCGTGGATGAACCTCCCTTGGACCATACACAGCTGCGAGTATCTTATTATTCCCCCACTCCACGTAGGCGGACCCGTCCGCCCTGTTGAGAACCCCGGCCATTATCTTAATGGGCCTCAGCTCATTGCGGAGTCTTCCGTCCAATCTTCTACCCTTCTCGTCTATTAGCGTAATATCCTCTTTCGGTGATCCCATATTTATCACTCCTTCCTTCTCTCAAACTTCACATTCTCTCTTCTACCCCTTCTTGGTGGAGCGTCTCCCTCCTCCCTCGCCCTTACTGCGTCTGAGGCATCTCCACCCAGCAGTTCTGCCACCTTTGCGGTTAAGCCGCTCAGATGGGAGTGGTTTTCAATATACCTCAGAGCCTCCTCAACAAGTTTCACCTGCTCCACCTCTCCGGAGATCCATATCCTTCCATTCTGACCTACTATTATCTGACACCGGCTCAGCCTCTTCATCATGGCGATCATGGAGCCGTTTTTTCCTATAACTCTGGGTATCTTGGAGGGGGCTATCTCCGTGATCACACCCCCGTGTAATTTCTTAAGTCCCGGACCTTTAAGCGTCACCTGAACGTGGGAGGTGTCATCCTTGTATAGAACCCTTAAGACTGCCGCATCAGCCACTTTGAAATATCTTCCTGTGGCGCCGAAGTCCACCTTCCATGGCGTCTCCGTTATGTGAAGCGGGGCTGGGTTCGGACCGTTTATGTCAAAGAGCCAGGTTGTTGGGCCCATGTCAACAACAACACCGATTACCAAATCCCCCACCATGGGGTCATATTTGCCCGCCAGGGGGATAACATTTACCGTGGGCTTTCCCTTAACGCTCCTTATATCTTTGAGGCCCAGTTTATAGGCGTAATACTTATCCCCCTCTCTGTAAACCCACCTTCCAACCCTGTATCTCCCCTCTGCGATTAACTGGCCAGGGATTACTATCTCTCCCTTAAGATGCGTAGATATACTCTCTCCTTCGCTCTCCATATCAATCACTACCTCTATCATTATCTTCAGTACTCACTTTACTATTCTCGTCTCTATTTCACCATGGGTCTTCTTGTTTATTATGTCAAAAAAGTCCCCCTGCATCCCAGCAGGGATCTCCACAAGGCAGAGCCAGGCGCCGCTTTTGTCCCACTCCTCCTTCAGTATCTTTCCCATCCCCCTGACATCACCATAAATCTTCCCCATCAATTCCCCGGGGACCTTTAAGGCGACCTTTACCTTTTCTATCCTTATCGGGATAACCCTTGCCAGGGCGTGAAGGACCTCTTGAACCTGTTCCTCAACATCCTTGAAAGGGTCCACGTTGACCTTAGCCTCCTCCATGGCCGCCTTTATTCTCTGAGGGGGGTGGGGTGCACCTGTCTGGGGGTTTATGCAGTTCTTGACGAGGAATGTAACGATCTGATTCTCTTTCTCCTCCTTCAACTTCCTTCTCTGCTCTGTGGTTAGGTGTATCTCTCCCTCCTTGAGGATTTTCTCCGCGATGGTTAGGAAATCCGCCTCCTCACCGAAATACTCCTCAAGGAGGTGTTCGGATGCGTGCTCCCCCTTCCTGGCATCCTTGAAAACTGCATCTATAACAAAATGGTCCTCCGTTAACTCCACCTCCTCCCCCCTTTTTATTCTGAAAGCCACATCCGGGTCCACGAGAACCTCAAAGCGGTTTCCATCTCGTTCCCATCTTGCAACAATTGCATCATCCAGACTTACCATAGAAACCCCCCCTTGTCCCCCTCACTACTCCTTCAGCACCTTCTCAAGGTACCTGCCTACCTCCTTTTTGGGGAGGGTGTGGAACTTTACCTCCTTTTTAACCATGGCTATCTCCACGGATGTTGTGGAAAGCTTCTCCTCCGCAGCTGCCTGAAGGGCCTCCAGCCCCAGTTTAATGGCGGCAGCCTGGGTCATGTTATCTTTGTATTTCTCCTCAAAGATTTCAAGGACTATATTCCTCCCTGAGCCTATTGATGTAGCCTTGTAGGCCATCATAGCTCCGGAGGGGTCCGTCTCATACAGGTGAAGCCCAAGCGGGTCCACCCCCGCCACAAGCAGGGCTGTTCCGAAGGGCCTTACCCCCCCATACTGGGTGTAGGTCTGCTTGTAGTCACAGATCTTCTTCACCAGGGTCTCAACAAGTATGTTTTCGTTGTAGGTTATCTTGTTGATCTGAGCCTCAAGACGGGCCCTATCCACAAGAACCCTGGCGTCGGCCACAAGACCTGAAGTTGCACATCCAATATAATCGTCCAGGGCAAAGATCTTCTCTATCGCATCAGGTTCCACAAGACGGGAGGTAACCCGTTTATCCACAATGAGAACCACACCGTCCTTAAACTTCAGCCCAACAGTGGTTGTTCCCCTCTTCACTGCCTCCCTTGCGTACTCCACCTGAAATAGCCTTCCATCGGGGGAGAAGACCGTGATTGCCCTGTCATATGCCATATTTCCCGGTTGCATTTACATCCCTCTTAGGTCTCTCCTTTTTTATTGCCTGGCTTGTTCTTTTCACTCACGGCGAGGCCATTATAATTCATCATAGATTATATATTTATTGGGAACAATTCCGAGATCATGAAATGTTCCAGGTGCCATGAGGAGGCTGTGATATATTACCCGCAGAGCCGCCAGGCCCTCTGCGCGGAGCATTTAAAGGAATATATAGAGAGGAAGGTTAAAAGGGCAATTGAACGCTTTAAAATGCTTAAGAGGGGGGAGAAGGTCCTTGTAGCGGTATCAGGGGGAAAGGATTCTCTCATGCTCTGGGAGATACTAGTGGACATGGGGTATGACACGGAGGGGCTATACATAGACCTGGGGCTGGGGGAGTATTCAAAGAGCTCTGAGGAATACTCAAGGGGCTTCGCGGAGGAAAGAGATCTTACTTTGAGGATTGTAAGGGTCAAAGAGGATCACGGAATAGACATAGTGGCCGCCGCAAAAAGGCTCCGGCGGCCCACCTGTTCTGTCTGTGGAACAGTTAAAAGGTACATAATGAACAGGGAGGCTGTGGAGGCCGGGAGAGTCCTGGCCACTGGACACAACATGGACGACGAGGCCTCCACCCTCCTGGGAAACCTGCTCACATGGAACGGTGAGCAGCTTCTTCGTGCCTCCCCCTCCCTTCCCTCAACACACCCGAAACTGGCAAGGAGGATAAAACCCCTGATTTACGTTTCAGAGAGGGAGAGTGCTACATATTGCTTCTCCCACGGGATCAAGTACATCATCCCTGAGTGCCCCTACAGCGAGGGTGCACGTCTCTCTGTGGTGAAGGAGGCTCTGTCAAAGATTGAGGACAGAAGCCCCGGGAGCCTTCTTAACTTCGTTGACGGTTTTTACAGAAAGAGCGAGGGGATCCTGTGTCGTAGGAATGGTGGGATAAAAGAAGGGGTTGAGCTTAAACCCTGTCCCCTCTGCGGTTATCTTACATCGTCTAGTGGACCCTGCGCCTTTTGCCGGCTGAAGAGCCTCTTCTCCTCCGGGGAATGATAACACCATCCAGATATTTTTTCCTAGCCCTTTTTATGGTTCCACTAACCCCGATGGTTTTAATGTGAACCTCACCCCCCTCCACCTTTATTGTGGTATTAAGGTAGTTTACCGCATCCTCCTTATCCCTGTGTGATGCTCTAACAAGCGCCTTTTTACCATCATAGTAGATGAGCCATAGGCCCTTCTCACCATGGAAATTTTTCAGGTAATCTATAAGCT
>JAGHBW010000239.1 GCA_021160765.1 Thermoplasmata archaeon | reverse complement strand
TCGTATTTCCTCCCCGCTCTTGACCTGAGCGGGTTCATAACTGAAGTTTGCAATAGGTTTAAGGTTTCCAAAACAATACAATACCCCGACAGAACTTGCTGCGTATAGTTTACCATCCCATATACTTACATACCCGATGTATGGAGACTCACAATCATAACTCCATACCTTCTTACCATCCTCACTGTCCACACACACTATTTTTCCATCTCTTGCGTTGATGTAATAAACATATCCGTTAGAGGATAAAGAGGGTGCAGCGCCATCTAATGCCTCACAGGACCATATTTCCTCCCCATTACTCGCATTATAACAGTGGAGATAATACAACAGTACATACACTTTATTGTCATGTACAGCCGGAGGGAATATAACGACATTCTCCAGGTCTTTCCACCATATTACCTTCCCATCAGTGAGGTTCAAGCAGTAGAACTTCCACCCATCGCCACCTATATAGACCTTCCCGTCATATATTGTAGCGGTTGCTCTTGTGCCCCCATCTATCCCATAACTCCAAATCATCCTTCCGCTCTCAGCATCCAAGCAATAGACCATATCGCTACAGAAAATCACATAACCGCCGTACACGGCAGGTGATGCCCACTCTGATAATGCTATTCCGTTAAACTTCCACAACTCTTCCCCGCTATCCGCATCCAAACAGTAGAGTGTTCTCTCCAGCACGTAAACATAGATTTTATTATTCCATATAGCTACACTGGTTCCTATCACATTGGGAAAGGTTCTGTTCCATATCTTCTCTCCACTCATAGCATCTAAACAGTAGAGGTTCCTATCCTCGCATCCGAAATATACCCTTCCACCCCACACCGTTGGGGTTGACCATATATGGTCTCCAACGGTGAAATTCCATATTTCCTCCCCACTCATAGCGTCCAAACAGTACAAACGGTTGAACCATGTTCCAAAGTAAATTCTTCCGTTCCATATAACGGGAGCGGTACTTATACCGATATTTCTCACCCACATTGTTTTATTGCTAACTGGTCCTTCTTCATCGGTGTATCCAGTTCTTTGAAAGTCGTGTTGGTAGGTGGGCCAGTTGCTATCATCTGTGCTTTCATTCTCTGTACTTTCAATAACGTTGTTAATCTCTCTATTCTCCGCTAAACTTCTTCTCTCTTCAGGTACACTCCCAACCACAAAAGAACTTCCTGCGAACAAAGAGATTAGAAGGATGAGGATCAACCTGTTTCTTATCATCTCTTCACCTCTACTTCTACGGAATCACCTAAACAGGATTTGGATAATGTGGGATACGACTAATAAGGTAAATCACATCAGTTATTATATCATTTTCATCTACAACCAGGTCTTTTATACCTTTTGTCCTTTTTGAACTTCTGCTCAGGTCTCCATTCTTTAAAGCTTTCACTTTTTTAAAAGGCATCAATGGAGGTGAGGGGTGCAAACACTGTATAAAGGTTCTGTTAGCCTATGATTTTTAGTGATTATTCTCCCCAACAACCTTCTCTTTAAGTGTCCCTATTCCCTCAATCCAGGCCTCCACCTCATCACCCTCTTTTAAAGGACCCACCCCTTCCGGTGTGCCCGTGGCTATTATGTCTCCCTCCTCAAGGGTCATTATTCTGGAAACGTATTCTATGATTTCGGCCACACTGAAAACCATTTGAGATGTCCTTCCCAGTTGCCTCACCGACCCGTTTACCTTAAGACCAATCTCCAGGTCCCCGGGGTCCAGTTTACTCGCAGGGACAATCTTAGGTCCTATGGGGGCGAAGGTGTCAAACCCCTTCGCCTCCGCCCATGGCATTCCTCGCCTTTTCGCCTCCGCCTGGAGATCCCTTGCAGTTATGTCCAGAAGTATAGTGTACCCCTGAATGTGCTCGTGTGCCTTCTCTCTGCTTATCCACCTGCCACCCTTCCCGATGATCAGGGCCAGTTCAACTTCGTGGTGCACCTCCCTGCTCACCTTAGGAAGAACGATCTCTGAGTTGGGGGGCAGAAGGGAGGAGGGGGGCTTCAGGAAGAAAACAACCCTTTCAGGCACCTTTGAGCCCATCTCTCCGGCGTGGGACGGATAGTTTCTGGCCAGTGCTATAATCTTTGACGGTCTGAGATTGTAAATGTCACCATCCATGGGAAGTTTAACATCTGGCATGGTACGGAAGAGGGAGAGGAGGGTAATAAATCTTCACGGAAGTAATGTTAGGAAGTATTTGTGGATGAGTGTATCATCGGTAAGTTCCGGGTGAAAGGTCAGTGCAAGGACGTTTCCCTGCTTGACCATTACAGGCTCCCCATTCAGGTCTCCTACTACATCCACCCCCTCCCCTACATCCGTTATCCTTGGAGCTCTTATGAACACCCCCGGGAACTCCCCCCTCCACCCCTTAAAAGCCCCTGTGGGGGGAAGGTCAAGGTGCACTGGAGCCTCAAAGGACTCCCTCTGCCTGCCGAAGGCGTTTCTGTCCACCTTTATATTCACCATTTTCAGAAGGGATACCCCCTTCTCCACAACGCTCTCATCCCCCTCCACAGCGAGTATGATAGTCCCGGCACATGTGCCCATTATCACCCCCCCCTCCTCCCTTATCCTTATTATTTCCTCCCTTAACCCAAATTTATCAATAAGTCTGGAGATCGTTGTTGACTCACCCCCCGGGATCACCACACCCCACATGTCCTTCATTTCATCTCTCTCACGGATCCAGACGACCTTTACAGTTATTCCCAACTCTTCTGCCGCTCTTCTCAACTGCTGGACGTGCTCCTCAACGTCCCCCTGAAGACCTACCACACCTACCTTCATCTTCCCTCACCTTCAATTAAGCGGTATCCTCTCAACCTCAAGAGCATCTGCTGTGGGGTATCTCTCTATGAGATATGCCTTATATGGTATCTCACCAGCGATGTCCTCCAGGATCCACGCCCCTATCTCCATTCTCCTTCTCCTT
Source organism: Thermoplasmata archaeon (assembly GCA_021160765.1). Taxonomy (GTDB): domain Archaea; phylum Thermoplasmatota; class Penumbrarchaeia; order Penumbrarchaeales; family EX4484-36; genus EX4484-36. The sequence goes on along the minus strand of JAGHBW010000239.1, from coordinate 3,477 downwards.
GCGTCTATGTGGTAGAACCTCCTTGGGATCTCATACTCCTCCACCAGTCTTTTTGCATCCCTCTCCTCTATTCCCTCAATCAGCCCCAGAAGAAGAGTGCCGTCCTCGCTGACAACCTCAAACTCCCTCGCAACGTTCTCAGCGGTCCTCTTGAGCCTCTTCCTCAACTGAACTGCATCTTTGAAGTAAGCTGAGCAGAAATGAAGGACGGGAACCCTTCCGTTTCCGCTCCAATCTTTCATCGCACTTTCAATCACTTGGTAAGCGGTCTCTCTGCTGCCCTCTATTGCGGCGGAGTCCTCCTCAGGGTAGAGGCCCCTCTTAAGAAGTTCATCAGCGTTTGTGTGGGAGAGTTCCAGTTCGTTTATGTTTACAAAGAGAAGCCCCATCTCCCTGGCAAACTCCACCAGCGCCCTCAACCCCCTCTCCTCACCTGGGATCGCCGGCACCTCTATTCCGGTGTCCACCCCCATTTCTTTCACTCCCTTTATCATCTCAATGTATTTCTTCGCCCTTCCTGGATAACCCTCCCCCCGGGGGTCAAAATCCTCCCAGATCTCAACAGGAGGGTGGAACCTTATCTCATCAAGTCCCGCGTCAACTGCTCTTTTAAAATGTTCATGAGGGAAAATGCCTGCATTGTAGAGGTGAATATGAAACCTCTTGCCGAACTCCTCCTTCAGCCTCTTTATCACCCTCTCAACCCTTTCCACCTTGATCAAGGGGTCCCCACCAGTAATCCCAGCCCCAAGAGCCCTCATCTTTTTCGCCTCTTCCACTATCTCATCTATCTTTTCCACCCTGGCTTCGTTTGCGAATATGACGTCCCTTCCCCTCTTCTCCTCCGAAAGTGGACAGTAGAAGCAGTTCTGGTTACACAAGCCGGTAATGTAGATCACGAGTTTGGTCCCCCTGTCGCAGTACCTGCAACCCTTGGGAGGGGGGCCAAAGAAGGTGTTTTTCAGTAGTTCTTCTGTGAAACGTATGGGCATCGGGGTGGGGAGATGAGAAAAGTTTTAAAAACCTTGTGGCAAATAGATGATTAGATGTCTGGAGAGAGAAAGAAGCTGACGGTGAAGGACAGAATCCTCCTCTACCTTTACAGATACCGGAACGTAGATCCCAAAATGGTAGCACCCCCTGCCATGACCCAGGAGGGTATATCTCAGGGCTTGTGCCTCAAAAGAAGTGCGATCCCCCGGGCGCTGATGAGCCTTGAGGAGGAGGGGTATATTGAGTCGCTTCTTGCACACGTAAAGCACTTTCGTAGGAGGAGAAAAGTCTATTTTCTAACGGATAAGGGAATTGAAAGGGCACTATCTCTCTACGAAGGGATTAAACACATGAAGGTTGTCTTAAAGACTCCTGAGGAGGAGAGGGAGGTTGAGGTCAAGGAGCTTTTCTCCTCAGATGTGCCAATCGGAAGTGTCCTTCAGGGAGTAAACGACGGAATTGTGAACTTAGGGATTGAGGAGAAGAAGACAGTTGTTTACTTCAATCCTCCCGTTGAGGGTCCTGACATATTTGTGGGAAGGGAGAAGGAGTGGGCGGAGCTTCTTGAACTTATTGATGGGAAGGGAGGCAGAATGGTCTGTCTGATCGGTGTCGCTGGGATAGGAAAATCCTCCCTAGCGTTGAGGGTTCTTGAGGACATTGGGGAGAGGAGGGATGTTTTTTATCTAAAATTGGACCACTGGACGGATCTTAGATGGGTTGCGGAAAATTTGAGAAGGTTCCTTAAAGAGAGAAAGCAGATCATACAATACTCCAACCTTTATCTTGGGGAGGACGATCCCCTCAAAGAAAGTCTATCTATGCTGGAGTTTATAAACGACCACGGAGGGGCTGTGATCGCTCTAGATGACCTCCACAGGGCACCGCCTGACCTCAACAATCTTCTTAGGGCGGCGAAGGACCGCCTCTCGGAATGGGAAGAACTTAACTTTCTCATAATAAGCAGGGAGAGGCCAGAGTTCTACGATGTCAGGGATGAGAGGCTTTTGGGAAAGGTTCATCTCATAACCCTCAAGGGTCTGAACGAGGATGAAGCAAAGCTTCTCATTAAGAGCGGCAGGGGGGGCGAGCTAGATTATGAGTGGGTTGAAAGGCTTCTTGAGGCGACGGGGGGTCATCCCCTGGCATTACACCTTCTTAAAGATAGAGAGGTCGTTCCAGAGTACAGAAAAGGGTTGGGGAGGGTGGAGGATTTTCTAAACAGGGAAATCTTGGGGGGTTTAAGTGAAGGTCAGAAAAGATTCCTGAAGGCTCTCACGACATCTACAATACCTGTCGGAAGGGATGAAGCCACGGAATACTTTGGGATAGACCCTGGTGATGTTGAGGACCTGCTCATTAGGGGGCTGGTGGTAGAGGAGGAGAACTCTCTCAGGATTCACGAATTTGTGGAGGGTCTCCTTAAGGGGCGAGGGAAAGACCCGGACCTTTTGAGACGATGGATAAAGCTCCTTGTTGACCGATTGAAGAGGGAGGCCCCAGCATTAAACGACGGCTCTATGAGGTTCTGGCTTGGTACAGTTTACAGATGGGGGGAGGAGAGACCAGGAATTGAAAGGGGGAAGATTGCCAGAGAGGTTCTTGAGCTTGTAAAACTCCTTGTAAGCGCAGGCCAGGTGGATGAGGGGAAGAGGCTTGCTATGTATGGCCTTTGGCAGGAAGGGTTAAGAGAACCCCTACTTTATCTTCTCAACGACGGACGATTAGAGGGCGAGTCACCCCAGGATCTTTACCTAAAGGGTGAGGCGAAACTTCTTCAGGGAGATTTTGAGTGTGCACAGGAACTCTTTCTTAAAGCGTGGAATATGGCTAGAGAGGGTGAGGAGGAGCGCATGATCATCAATGCCATTCTTTTAAGGCTACTTGAGGTTGCAGAGAGAAGGTCCGATGATGAGCTTTATGAGAGGGCATATCGCTCCCTCTACTCCAGGAACTTCTCCTCCCCTGCATGGAGGCACTTTCTCTCAGCTAGGAGATGCCTTTATCACTCCTTCCGGGGAGAGGTGGATAAACTTATGACAAAGTTGAGGAGCCTCAGCGAGGACATCCTCAGTTCAGATGTACCCGAGAGATTCTCAGGTGCATTCAGCATGTACGTTGAGGCACTTCAGAATGGCGACATCCCCGGGGCACAGAAGGCTATTGAAGCGATGATAAATGCGATTCGGATGGACCCCATATACTATCTCTATCGCACACCTTACGGCTCTTTAACAGATATGTGTCAGACTGCACTTATGAACATGGAGATATACCGGGGAGGGAAGGAGTGATTTTTATATCCCTTCCTCTTTAACCCCTTTTCGTGGGCCCGTGGGGTAGCTTGGTCCATCCTCGTGGCTTTGGGAGCCATGGACTCCGGTTCAAATCCGGGCGGGCCCACTCCCTTTTGGGTTCAAAACTCCCATTTTCTACTCTTCTAAAATATCAATTCCATTATCATTAGCAATACGTATTGCTGAC
>JAGHBW010000038.1 GCA_021160765.1 Thermoplasmata archaeon | reverse complement strand
GGACCCAATCCTCCTCCCGCCACTATCCCTCCTCCCCCCCTCTTCTTCTTCTGTATATAATGAAAATTGCTGCTATAACAGCTGCCCCAATAGCTCCTCCTCAATAGTCAATGGCGGTATATATCTTATCGCAGACTTACCTGCGGGAAGAAGGATTAGACCGCGCTTGAGGGCCTCCTCCACCACCCTGTTTCTCTCCTTCACAGCGTACTCCTTCGTCCGGCGGTCCTTCACCAGCTCCGTTGCCTGCATAAGCCCCAGACCCCTGACATCTCCTATTAATTCGTACTTGTCCTGCATCTCCTTGAGCCTCTTGCTCATAATCTCGCCCAGTCTAGCAGCCCTTTCAGGAAGTTTCTCTCTCTCCATGATCTCAATGGTCTTCAGGGCGGCGGTGGAAGCAACAAGGTTCCCGCCGAAGGTGTTGGAGTGGGCACCCTGAACGCCGAAGTCCAGCTCCTTCCTGAAGATTATGGCTCCGATGGGGTACCCGGAGCCAAGGGCCTTGGCCGTTGTGATCACATCAGGAACGACGCCGTAGTGCTCAACGGCGAAGAATTTACCGGTCCTTCCGAAGCCCGCCTGTACCTCGTCGTCCACAAGGAGTATGCCGTATTTCTCGGCAATCTTCTTCAGGGTCGGGATGAACTCCTTCGGGGGAACTATATAGCCCCCCTCACCCTGTACAGGCTCTACGAATATCGCCGCAACCTCCTCCGGGGGGACTGCAGTCTCAAAATAGAGCTCCTCTAATATCTTAGCGCAGTACATACCGCAGTTGGGGTACTCCTCCCTGTATGGACAGCGGTAGCAGTAGGCGTAGGGGAGGTGTGTCACCCCCTCCATTGTTGGGAAGAACCTCTCCCTGTGAACCGTTTTGGACGCTGTAAGGGAGAGAGAACCCATGGTCCTTCCGTGGAAGGCGCCCAGGAAGGCTATGAACCTCTTCCTCTGGGTGGTCCACCGTGTAAGTTTAATGGCGGCCTCAACGGATTCCGTTCCGGAGTTTGTGAAGAACACCTTCTTCTCGTGCTTCCCCGGGGTCACCTGGGTAAGCTTCTCAGCCAGGTCCACCTGCACCCTGTAGTAGAAATCCGTACCTGCAAAGTGTACGAGTTTCTCCACCTGCTCCTTCACCGCTTTTACAATCTCCGGGTGACTGTACCCAGTATTAACCACACCAATTCCTGATGTGAAGTCAATGTACAGATTTCCGTCCACATCCCATATTAGAGCCCCCTCCCCCCTCTCCGCCACTAACGGAGAGGTCTTAGTTGACGTAGCCAGATATTTTTTATCCCTTTCAACAATCTCTTTTGCCTTGGGTCCGGGGGGGGTCACCACAATCTTAGGAGCCTCTATCACCATCACAATACCTCCTTGAAGAGCCGAGGGGTATATAGCGGGGGTGGTTATATTTTTTTGCCAGCCCGGAAATTCTTAGCCTCGCCTAACACAATTAACCTAATATACTGGGTATCCATTCCCACCATTGCCCGGAAGGGCAGGTGAGTGCCATGGCGAAGAAGATAGTAATTGATAAGGATACGTGTATCGCATGCGGGGTGTGTCAATCACTCTGCCCCGAGGTCTTCACTGCGGATGATGAGGGCAAATCTGAAGTTGTGGAGGGAGCGGACGTCAACGCCCCCTGTGTTGAGGAGGCAGTTGAATCCTGTCCAACCGGTTCCATTCAAATAGTTGAGGAGTGAGGGATTACTTCCTTTCCCGCTCCCTTTTTTCTCCTTACCAAGGAGTGCGTCGTCCCCCGTCTCCTTTTTATCTATTTTAAGCTGTTACCCCACCCCGGGGTACCTATGACAAAGAAGGTTGTTATTGAGCTGGATGATGCGGACTACGAGAGAATAGTTTCCTTCAAGAGGGTTTTTGACGCCATAATGGAGGAGGAGACAAGCCTCAACGACTACTTCACCACAATCCTGGCTGTAGGGTACGACTCAATGCTGAGCGACGTTATGCCCCAGGAGAGGGAGATCCTGGTGGAGATGTTAAAGGCGATAAACAGGAAGGACCCGCAATTTTTCACTGACTTTATGGTGGATATGCTGAAGAGGAGTGAGGAGAGGGCAGAGAAACTCAAAGAGAAGGTGCGCGCTGAAACTGTCAGATATATATCTTAAAAAGAAATAGGGCGGTGGGGTGGGAATTACTCCTCCACCACTGCCTCTGGCTTCTTCAGCATAAACAGTACCACCGCCAGCACAATTATCAGTGCTATGATCCCCAATATGGGCAGAAGGTATGAGGATTTCTTGGGCTCCTTCACCTCAAAAGAGGAGGGGTTATCCTCCGATGTTGGTGTGGAGTCCGTTGCTTTCACAGGCTCCCCATCCGGTCCAATCACCTTGAAGTAATAGGTGTGTTTTCCCTCTTTTAGCTCTATTTCTGTCGTGTATGTCGCACCTTCAGATATGTTCCCAGAGGACCTTGTCAATGTGTACTCCTCTCCGTCCACCACAACCACGATCTTCTGCGGCTCCCTTCCCTGCGTATCCCTGTACGTCACCTCAAAGGTGTACTTCCTTCCCTCCTTCTTGACCCCTCCGCCGTATATGACAGGCTCGGGGTATCTGAGAAGAGGAATGGAAAGGGTGGTGGTTGCGTTGGGCCTAACGGTCACCGCATCCATATATCTTTGATAGCCCTCTTTTTCCACAGTCAGGGTGTAGTTTCCGGGGGGCAGATAGGAGAAGAGGAAGGTTCCGTTGGCAAGTGAGATTGCAGTGAAGGTGTGTG
>JAGHBW010000165.1 GCA_021160765.1 Thermoplasmata archaeon | reverse complement strand
GTACAACAGCTATAACCAGAAAAACGAGCAAGACGACAATACCGATAATTATTGTGGGGAGAGATGATTTCTCCTTTTCAGGAGGTGTGATCTCTATCTTATAGCTCACTACAGCATCTCCTCCTGGAAGGTCCCTCTCTCCGGCAAATTTCTCTACGTTTGCAACGACGAAGTAGTACTCCTTACCGTCCTCATTAACGTAGTTTACGTCCACGTTGGTTGCGTTCTCTCTTGAAATGGGACATTGTTTGTAATGCAGTTCATCCGGTGAAGTTCCAACCAATTGATAGCTGTACGCCAGGTAAACGTTTACAGTGCGGTTGCACATTTTCTGGTTTACTGCAACCTGAATCCTAGCGCTGGCCCCCTTTGTGAACCCGTTGAGTTTCATTTTCAGCATGCTTCCAGGCCTAATCTTTACGTTTTTCTCCTCCATTACTATGGTTTTTCCTTCCGCCATCTCAAGAGGAGTCGTAAAAAGAATGAGAATGACCATTGCAGTGGTGTAAATAACCCATCTGTGCATGAGAATTGCCCCCTAAAAAATACATGGGAAAAATGGGGGAGGCCATATATAAACCTACTGCTGGGGCTATTTACCGCCGAAGAACCCCCTCAGAACAGGGTGCATCTCCATCATCTGCTCTTTTCCTATCTCCTCGTACAGGCGTATGAGTATACCCACCGTTAGGAGCACACCAGTACCTGAAGTGTTTCCAACAGTACCTATCATATCTGCCGTGGCTGCCAGAAGGCCTACAAAGGCACCGGATATAATTGTCACCTGTGGGATGTACCTCTCAAGCACCCTCTTAAGCACCCTGGGATCTCTTCTGAAACCAGGGATAATCATTCCGCTGGACTGTATCTGGCGTGCTACAGCCTCCGGCCCCATATCTGTTGTTTCTATCCAGAATATAGCGAAGAGAATAGAGCCGAAGATCATTAGGGACAGATAGACCACAATGTGCAGAATCAGCTCCCAGTATTGATGGTCCCCCACGTATACTCCATACCTTTCCCAATTGAGCATTGGGAGGAGCCAGCTCTGCAAACCGTTAAGCCTCATCATATACCAGGCGAGCCCTCCGGAGGGCTTTGTAGCACCTGGCTCGTACCAGCCAAGGATCTTTGAGTGTCCTATCCCCGGGATGTTCTGAAGGGTGGGATTGCTCCACAGGAGTAGTGTGAACATGTTGACGTTGGCCAGAAGGGCGCTCATCAGGATTACGGGGATGTTAGAGGAGTAAATCAGCCTGATGGGATATCTCCCTCTTGCCCCTCTTACCCTTGCGTGGGATAGCGGTAGCTCAACCCTCATGGACTCTGCATAAGCGACAACAAAGAATATGAGGGTGGTGGATAGGAGAGCAACAATGGGGTTGGGTGGGGAGAGAAATATCCTTTCAAACCCTCCACCTGCAAGTTCAGGTGTGCGGTAGTGGGTGAGGAAGTATATTGTTTTAGGAATGGTGCCTGAGGGGACGGATGCGGGAAGGTTGTATTTGCTCGCTGTCTCCGCCCCCATGGGTATCCAGTTGATGGAACCTGTCACTATGGACTGTGAGACGCCGGCAGCGATGAACATAGATATGCCTGAGCCAATACCCCATTTTGAAACCACCTCGTCCATGAGGAAGACTAGATAGGATCCATACACGAGTTGAGCAATTATTATCATTTTCGCCGGGCCGTCCCCCACCATGTCCACAAGTTTGTCGGAGGGCGTTAAGTATCCGAAGGTCTGTGGGATGGCCTCAACGAAGATCATGACAAGAACAAGTATCTTCTGGACTCCCTGATAGATGGCCTTGTCCTCGCTCTTTGTCAGATCCAGGTTTATGATCTTGGCACCGGTGAAGAGCTGCATGATTATGGACCCTGTTACGATGGGTCCTATCCCCAGGTGCATCAGGGAGCCGCTGTGTCCAGCCAATATGGCCCTGAACTCTGAGAAGAGGTCAAGGGTTGTGGGACCCAGACCGTAGATGGTGACGTTCGTTAAGAAGAAGTAGAAGATGAGGATTCCCAGGGTCCAGAGCATCTTTGTTCTGAATTTCACGTGTCCTTCTGGCCTCTTTACCGCAGGCCATTTGTCCACTATGGGCTTAAGCCCATAAAGGTAGCTCTCCCCCTCCTTCTTTTTGTAGGAGACACCCATATAAATTAGGTAAAATCCACCTGCCAGAAGTATGGCGGTGGGGAGGAAGGTTATCCAGGTGGGTTCATACCTGTACCAAATACCGGCTAGAGTGAGCAAATAGAAGATTAATACGGGAATCGCCCTTGTTCTATCCCTTTCAATGGCCATATCCCTCAACACCGAACCCTTGTTTTGTCAGCAAGTTCAGGAGTCTCCCACTCTGTATTGTATTTTCTTATTTAACCTCTATTCTGCCTCCGGGAGCTTGACCTCCCCACCGGCGGACTCTATCTTTTCTACTGCCCCCCGGGAGGCCCTTTCCACCTTTACCACGATTGGAACATTAATCTTCCCGGCTCCCAAGAGCTTGTCGTAGCCCAGTGCGCCCAGGTCCACCTCGTAGCTCTTCCCTTTTTTCTTCACAACCCCCAGTTCCTCCCACTTCTTCAGATGTTTTGAGATCTCTCCCACGTTTATTGTGGTGTACCTTCTAATTAAGGATGGATGGCGGCGAAATCCCCTTCTACCGAAATGGTCGGGCATGTATTTGATTACGTACATCCATCGGTGTTTGTGCCCCCCAGCCATTCC
>JAGHBW010000219.1 GCA_021160765.1 Thermoplasmata archaeon | reverse complement strand
TGCTGCAACCTTTCGCTACATACCCGAAAAGGAAGAAATTGCTTTTGAAATTAAAGCAGATGAAGACATTTTACCAGAGAGCGAGAAAAGGGTATGGGTTATTGAAGAATTACAGCCAGATTTTATGGAAAAGTTAAAAAAGTTCACGGCGGGGAGTGAGGAGAGCGGCATATTCTCCTGCACTCTATTAAACCCCTCGGGTGGTGAGAGGGGAATAGTTGCCGTAAGGCGGGATGATGGTGTGGTTTTTGGGGAGATCTACCTTCTACCAACAGGCGATGCCCTTTTGGAAAAAGGGAAGGAGTGTAATGAAGAGAAGAAAATAATGGAAATACTCGTTAAAGAGATGATGGATTCTCTTCTCTATGAGCTTAGAAACTCATTTTCCCATATACATTTGACTATAAACCTCATTGAGGTATCGCATAAGGGGGAGCTCCCAGATGATGTCTGGAAAAGGCTTGAGGAAATAAAAGAGGAGATGGACTTCTCACTAAAAAATCTTGAAGAGATCTCGGGAAGGATGGAATCTTTCTTCCGAGATGCAACTCTTGAGAAGAGTCCAGTGGCGGTAAAGGAGGTTCTTAAGAGTGCTATGGAAGACCTTCAAGGAGTACTGAATACCAAAAAGATAAAGGTTAGATCCCTCTGCGACATCCCTGATGTGGTTATAGCGGATAGAAAGGCGCTCAAAAGTGCTTTCCAGGCGATCCTTGAACTGGCAGTACTAAAGGCGGATGTGGGCAGTGAGTTAACAATTCTATGCGGAAAAATGGACAAAGAGACTATTCAAATCACACTTTCATACGTGGGGGGGGAGATGGAGGGTGAGTGGGAGTTTGAGAGGGGAAGCGGCGAAGTAAAAGAGAGAGGGAGTGAATTCTTCTGGTTCAAGTACAACTTCGCCAGAGTAGTGATTGAAAAACATGGGGGGAGTTTCCGGGTGGAGAGCATGGAGGATGTTGGGTCCACAATATTTGTTGAATTACCCGTCACTGAGGGGGGTGAAGTGCGGTGACAAAGATTTTGATAGTAGAGGATAAGGAGGGCATATCTGAGACGATGGCAGCTCTTCTTGAGGCTAAGGGATACGAGGTTATCGGTCATGTGGGACTGGGAAAAGAGGCGTTGGACATACTAAGCAGGGAAAGGCCGGATATTATAATACTTGACATACTACTGCCAGATATGGACAGCAAAGACCTCTACAATAAAGCAAAGATGCTATATCCAAATCTGAAGATACTTTTTATAACATCACTCAGAGAGGAACGGGCAAAGAAGATTGTAGGGGAAGAGCGCGCAAGAGAGATAATGTACAAGCCCTTTAACATTGATTCTTTGATGAAGAGGATTGAGGAGAAACTTGGTAATGTAGACAAGTGAGGTGGAGGTGGACAAGTCAAAGGTGCACAAAAAAAATTTATACACTAGCTGATTATGTTGGAATGCAACCCTCTAAGTTGGTGGATTCTAAAGGTGGTGTGATACAATGGGTTTAAAGAAAGCGAACCTGCTCGCACTTGCGATGGTGATAATGGTTCTTGTGGGTGGGATACCACTCACATTACTGAACACTGTGGAGGTAGGTGCTGAGCCTCAGACAAGAGCTACTCATGACCTGTCTATTGATAAAATTGACGTGCTTGCCAACCTGGCTGGTGAGAAGAAATACTTTCCCGGGATGACTGTGACCCTGTATGTTGACGTTCTCAATGAGGGTAGCATGGTTCCCCCCTCCATGAGCTTTGAGGTGGTCCTTGTAGTTGACGATAAACTGGACAATGTCACCACAATGACCGCATTGGTCTATGGTCTCGGCGCTGGAATGAACAAAACGGTGGTTTTCCAATACACTATTGACCCCCACCCAACCTATGACCTCCCCCACTCATTCAATGTTGTGGCTACGGTCAACTATCAGCTTGACCAGGACAACTCCAACAACCAATTGGTCTATCCCAATGCCTTTACTGTGTATTCTCCAACGCTATTCAAACCAAGAATAGAGATTCCACCAGAATACAAGAATGTCCAAGTGACCCTTCTTGGGGGCTCCATGTCCACACCTGTTCAGCTAAAGATAATTTTAAAGAACGAGGCAAATGTTGCGGATTTCATTGGAATGGAGGTTGTTGAAGCTCCGGAGATGTGGGTTGTGCCAGAGCTTGAACCACGCCTTATAGATGGTAAGCAAAATGTTACGTTGGAGAATTATGTAATTACCCTTCCCAGCAACAAGCTCTATGCGCAAAACGAAGTGGATTATGTGGTCAAATTAAGACCCTACTCTCTCTTCTATCCTCAAGGAGACTACCCTGTTGAGGAAGTACACTTCTCTATAGATTTTATCCCAGGAGCATCTATAGTTCCCGTAGAACCCGAGAAATACGTAACCCCCGGGAGAAGGGAAACTGTGAGATTTAACATAACAAACTTAGGAAATGGACCTGACGTGTTTGATTTCGCCCTGGGGGATCTTGACCCTATAGCAAAGAAACAGGGGTGGCAGATCACTCTTCATACAAGAACGTTGTATAATCCACTGGCACCCGGTGAATCAGCTGAGATAATTGTTATGGTGGTATGTCCCACCACTGTGCCGAAGAATCTGAAAATAGAGCTTCGTATAAAGGCCATATCACAGAAAGACCCGGAGTATGTGAAACTCTCCGCCCCCATGAGACTTTATGCTGATACGTATATTGCTGCTGCCTTTGAAGAGGAAGAGTACACCTGGCGAGTGAACCCGGGTGAGGTGAATCGTTTTACAATAAACGTAACAAACCTCGGAAATGGAAGGGACAGCACCCTGAGGGTACACCCCGATGGTGTTCCCCCAGGATGGGCTGTAAGCATTGATCAGAGTGTTCTTTACCAGGGTGTTGGGCCACGAACCACCGTAAGCTTGCCAGTCTCTATTTATGTGCCACCCACCTCTCGCAGCGGCCACGTCCTTTTTGAATTTGTGATAACAGGAGGGAACGGATATACTCTTGCCACAGCAGATGTGATCGTGGAGATAAAGGAAGCTTATGGGGTTGAACTAACTGCGGATGCTTACATGAAGAAAGGATTTGTTGGCAGTGAAACGTTCTTCACATTGGTTGTCAGAAATATGGGTAACACGGAGGACACATTCCTTCTCTCTGTGGACTCTCCATGGGCCGAACTGGAGTTTGACAGGGTGGAGGACCTTTCCAACAATTTCACTTTTGACCTCACACTGAAGGTCAAGGTGCCCCCAGGCACTCCCGCGGATTCCGACCCAACCTCTCCAACGGTGATAGACCCATATCCTATTAGGGTGACAGTGATTTCACAGAATGATACAAGGGTTAGTCAGACTCTTGTCCTATATGTTGAGGTTCAGCCCTTTTACAACTTCCGTTTCTTCCTGAAGGAACGAAGACCGATCCTTATAAACTCCAACGATCCAGATACCTTCCTACTTTATAATGTATATGTGGAGAACCTGGGGAACTTCCGTGAGAGCATCCGTTTTGACCTGGAGGATCCTCCAAGCTGGGTGAAGCTCAAGACCCTCTATTCCTCTGTTGCATATGGTCAAACAGGTAAAGCTATCCTTCAGATTGCCCCACCCCCAGGTATTGAGCCCGGGTATCACAACATAACGTTAATAGGCACTGCAAAAGAGGATCCCAACATTGTAAGAAGAATAACAATCCCCATCCTCTTCTACTCATTGGATTTCTCTGTTGTATCAGTTAAGATAAATGGAGAATATTACACCCCGGGTGAGGTTCCAGAGGTGGAAGTGAACAAGAATTATTCCATAGTGGTCAATATAACGAACCAGGGGTCCATGGATTATGCCTTCACGCTGATGCCATCCCTCTACGTGGGTCTTTATTTAAGTGGGAATGTGATTATAGCCAAAAAGAATGTTACATATGTACCAAGAGGTGGGTACGCCGAGATAAGCTTTAAGTGGATGCCCACGGTCTTTGGAGAGAATATGCTAACCATAAAGGTAGACGATAGAAATAGGATCCCAGAAGGGAACGAAAGAAATAACACTATCACACTCACCCTCAATGCACCGAGACCAAAGGGGGAAGAAATCCAGAAGACAAAGAGCTATGGTTCTTACTATCTGCTCCTTATATTCCTCCTCTTTGGTCTGCTCATGGGAAGCGTTTATTTCTACAGGAAGGCTAGTTCTATAATAATCTCCCCCTATGAATTGGGGTATGATGAAACGGGTGCCTATAACCCAGCAGCGGCAAAAGCTGCATTTGAAGCAGAGAGAGGGGACGTAACCAAGAAAGCTGCAGAGGGGATTGGACCTAGGTCACCACTCGCCGCAGAGGAGCCCAAACCGCAGTTAAAAACAGGAACCTTGGAGAGAGCGCTTCCCAAGGCTGCTCCTGCAGCACGTCCCACAGCCGCTCCTGCACCCCGTCCAGTAACTACAACTAGAGTTGCATCTCCAACTCCCTCTGCTGTTTCAGCGAGACCAGCTCCAGCTCAGGCCCGCCCGGCAGTAGCACAACAACCCCAACCCACAGCCCAGCCGCTGCAGGCAAGGCCGGCACCGCAGAAG
>JAGHBW010000143.1 GCA_021160765.1 Thermoplasmata archaeon | reverse complement strand
TTGAAGAGGTTCTCAGCGAAGTCAGAAGATTAAGCACCCTTTCAATAGAGCTGGACAAGGATGGTGTTTTTATCAAGGCTGACACTCTTGGCTCTTTAGAAGCGCTTTCAAAGATGCTTAAGGATAAAGGGATAAAGATAGCAAAGGCTGAGATTGGTGACATTTCAGAGAGGGACATCAAGGAGTTAGCAGCTCAGGAGGACCCTCTTAAAAGGGTTATCCTGGCTTTCAACGTTAAAGAGCTCCCCGGGGTGGAGGAGATAGCCAAGGAGAGCGATGTGAAGGTTATAATGAACAATGTAATTTACAGGATTGTAGAGGACTATGAGAGGTGGGTGGAAGAGCTCAAGAGGAAACTGGAGGAGGAGAGAAGGCTTAAGTACGCTCATCCTGCAGAGGTAAAGGTTTTGGAGGGTTTTGTCTTCCGGATCAGCCATCCAGCTATTGTTGGGGTTAAAGTTCTAGCCGGGAGGATAAGGGTTGGCCATCCACTTATTAGAGCGGACGGAAAGAGGGTTGGCGTGGTTAGATCAATACAGAAGGAGAAAAAAAGCATAAAAGAGGCCTCACTGGGAGATGAGGTAGCTGTTGCTATTGAGGGGGCGACTGTAGGGAGGCAGTTTAAGGAGGGGGACCACCTATACGTGGACATACCCGAAGGACGCGTTAGAGATCTCCTTAAGGCTGAACTTTCACCGGAAGAGAGAGAGGTCCTTGAGAAGGTTATTGAAATTCACAGGAGGGAGAGGCCCACTTGGGGAATGCTTTAGGGTAAACTGTTAATATCTTTTTGATGAATACAGGTAGCGACCCCCGGGGGTGAAAATTTGATATGTGAGATGTGCGGAAAGGAGGTAAATGAACTGGTTCTTGTTGAGGTAGAGGGGGCTATTTTAAAGGTTTGTAAGAGCTGTGCCAGGATGGGAAAAGAGCTTAAGAAACCGACCCCTAAGGTTGCGGGGGGAGTCCCGTCATATAGACCGCAGGTTAGAAGAAGAGGTGCACCTACTGATATATTTGAAAAGATGACGAAAGAGGTAGTTGTTGATTACCCACAAAGAATAAGGAGAGCAAGAGAGTCCCTTGGTCTATCACAGGAAGACCTGGCGAGAAAGATCAACGAGAAGAAATCAGTGATTGCGAAGTTAGAAAGCGGGCACATGTACCCCCCAGACAAACTGGTCAAAAAGCTTGAGAAGGCCTTAGGAATAGAGCTGATGGAGGAGGTGCCCTCTGACTGATGAGAGAAGGAGAGTGGACCACCCTTTTATAAGTGTGGTGGTTACGGTCAAAAACGAGGAAAGGCATATCTCTGATCTTTTAGATAGCCTTATGGTTCAGGAGAAGCCCTTTGAGGTCATTGTGATAGATGCGGCTTCAGAGGACAGGACTCAGGATATTGTAAGGGATTATCAAAGGAGATATGGGGAGGATGTTATAAGGCTGAAGCAGTACGCTGCCCAGAGGGGGGAGTCCAGGAATCTTGGGATTAAACTGGCCCGGGGGGAGGTTGTAGCCTTTACTGATGGAGACTGTATTGCCAATCCCAACTGGTTGAAGGAGTTGCGCAGGTTTCTGAAGGATTATGACATTGTGGCTGGGAAGACCATTAATATCGGCTACAAGCCCTTTGAGGAGCTGGGTAGGGTTGAACTCTTTTATCGCGGATATGATATAACATATCCCACATCCAATTTAGCCTACTGGAAGTATGTTTTAGACGACATAGGTGGTTTTGACCCGGTATTCGTCACCGCAGAGGATATTGATCTTAATTTTCGCGCGATACGATCTGGATATACAATTGGTTATAACCCCCACGCCATAATTTATCACAGGGCGAGGTCAACCTTTGTTGGTTTCTTCAAACAGGCGTTCTGGAACGGATTCGGGAGAAAGCAGCTCACACTGAAACATGGGAAGTTGTGGGGAAATTACAACCTCCGCAGGATGTTTGATAGGAAGTTCACCTTCTGGTATCTTGTCAGAATGAGTGTTGCTCTTCTGGGCTATTTCACCTGCAAGTTTTTCGGCGGGGAAAGATACAAACCTGCCAGGATTGAATGAAACATTTTGGATCATGAGGGTCATACAGTGGAAATTTTTATAAGAGATAAGTACCTCAAGGCCCCTGAATCATAAATTAGTCCAAGGAGGCTGGGAATGGCAAGGCAGGCTCGCAGTAGGGCGGAGGCAAAGAAGATAAAGGATAAGTGGAGAGCCAAGAAATGGTACACTGTTGTGGCCCCTGACATATTTGACAAGGCACAGTTAGGGGAGACACTTGCAGACGACCCGCAGAAGCTTATGGGTAGGGTAATGGAGGTCACCCTCCACGACATCACAGGAGACTACTCCAAGATGCATCTCAAACTTCATTTCAAGATTATACGCGCATCCACGAACGAGGCTTTCACGAAGTTTATAGGACATGACACCACAACTGATTACATTCGTAGGCTCACCCGGAGGAAAAGAACCAAGATGGATGCAGTATTTAAAGTGAAACGAAGGATGGCTATGTTTTGAGAGTGAAACCTCTTGTCATTACGGAACACAGGATTCAGACATCTAAGCAACACGCCATACGAATGATAATGAAGGAGCTTATTGAGAAGGCCGCAGAGGAGAGGACCTTTGGGGAGTTTGTTAAGATGATGCTGTTCGGGGAGCTCTCCTCCGCTATCGCTAAGGCTGCAAAGCCTATATATCCCTTGAAGAGGGTTGAGATAAGAAAGAGTGAGATCCTTGTAGAACCGAAGGTTGAGGTGAAAAAGCCTTCAACGGCGGAGGAGTTACCGGAGGAGGTAATAGAGGCGGGGAAGGAGACTATAGAGGAGGAGTCTGCTGGAGAGGCGGCGGGTGAGGAGGTTAAAGTAGAGAAGACAGAGGCAGCTTCATAAAAATGGTTAAAGCCTACCATAAGGCTTTTTTCTTCCCTCACCCCCTTGGGTGGGCAGAAATGGAATAGAGTAGTGGTAAAAATGTTGCCAGAAGTTCGGGAGATGCTCAGGAAGCAGCATTACTACCTTGTGGGTGAGCACGGGGCAGTGAAGCTGTGCCATTGGTTGAAAAAGAAGCTCACTGAGGGGAGGGCCTGCTATAAAGAGTCCTTTTACGGCATTCAGAGCCACAGATGCCTTCAGATGACCCCTGTGGTGGATATCTGTAACCACGCCTGTATATACTGTTGGAGATACCAGGCGCCCCAGGAATGGCCTCCATCCCCCCGCTCCTCTGGTGGGTGGGATGACCCGAAAGAGCTTATAGACGGGTTGATTGAGGGACAGAGGGCACTGCTTACAGGTTATAAGGGAAATCCGAAGACGGATATGAGGTTGTGGGAGGAGGCCCAGAACCCCAACCAGGCCGCAATATCTCTGTCTGGCGAACCCACCCTGTACCCCTATCTTTCTGAGCTCCTGGAGGAATTCCATAAGAGAGGATTCACCACTTTTCTTGTTACCAATGGGACAATGCCTGAGGTTCTAGAAAACCTTGATCCTCTCCCAACACAGCTCTATATTTCTGTAGACGCCCCCAATGAGAGGCTATACAAAGCCATCTCCAGGCCTTACATTAAGGATGGGTGGGAGAGGATATTGAAGACCCTGGAGTTGCTCCCATCCTTGGATACGAGAAAGGTGATCCGCCATACATTGATAGACGGGTGGAACCTGGGACACGTGAAAGAATACGCAGAACTTGATCGCATTGCCGAGAGCCAGTTTGTTGAGGCTAAGGCCTACATGTTTGTTGGATATTCAAGGCAGAGGATGAGTATACAGAACATGCCCTCTTTTGAGAAGATAAAGGCCTTTTCAAAGGAACTGGCGGGCGAGTTGGGATACACCCTTTACGACGAGAGGCCGGAAAGCAGAGTGACCCTTTTGGTATCGGATCCCTCAACAGTTCAAGTGAAGATTCCTAGGGACCTTTAGGTTTACTGCTGTGGCGGTGTTTTAGGTGGTGGGTTGAGTGGTTTTGCTTGTGCTGGTGGAGGTGTAAGTGGTTTCGGAGTGGCTGGTGGGGCGGGTGGTGGGGTGAGTGGCTTTGCTGCTGGAGGTGGACTAACCGGTTTGGGTTGTAGCGGTTGGGGTTTCAGAGGTTTAGCTTGTGCTGGTGTAGGAGTTTCCTTCTCTTTTTTCTCCACTTTGGCTTCTTCCTTCTTCTCTTTTTCAGTCTCTTTTTCTTCCTCCTT
>JAGHBW010000056.1 GCA_021160765.1 Thermoplasmata archaeon | reverse complement strand
GTATGTATGTGTGACTGTGTTCCTCTCCCCGGGGAGCTTTACGGTGGTTCCGTCGCCGAAATCAATCTCATATTCCTTAATGGACATGCCATCAGTGATACCACTCAGGTCTAAGGTGACCTCCCCCTTCTCCCCTTTCAGCTCCACCTTGCCCCTGGGGGGTTCGGTGTCGTAGTAGATCACTTTTGATAAGGTTGGGCATCTGTTCCCTGCTGGATCCTCGCCCCAATAATAGAGGGTGTATATGCCCTCATTCCCCGGGGGCTTTATGCTTCCTGTGTACTCAAGCTCAAAGCCCTCCTCCCACCTGTAATATACTGTGTCCTGTGAGTTCTGGGCGTAGAGCTCTATGGCGTAAATTCTGCTGTACACCCCGTTGTTGTTTACACCCCTCACCGTACAGAAGACCTCCGGGGGTTCTGTGTCAACCTTGATGCGAAGTGTTGGCAACTCCACCTTGTTCCCCGCCTCATCCTTGGCGTATATCATAATGGAGTGTTCACCATCATCTATGGTGACCGGCCCCTTTACACTCTTTATTGGGCCCCTGTCAATGCGGTAATATATTGTGGTGGGAGAGATGTCTTCGGAGGTGAACCTTAGTGTGGGTTTTGTTATGTACCACCCAGCCCTCCCATCAGGCCTTTTTGGATCTATTGAAACGTCTATTGTGGGTGGTCTTGTATCCACGGATATCTCTTCCTCCTTTACGCTCTCCCTATTCCCGGCCGCATCAATACTGTAATATTGAAAGATGTGGTGTCCATCCTCAAGGACTATAGGCCCTCTGTACTCGGTGAAGTTCTCATCTGGAGAGCTCCTGTAATATATCCTCTCCGCATCCCGGGAGGTCAAAACGACTGTTGGAGAGGTAACATAATAGCGGTTCTCTCCATCAGGTAAGGCAGGGTCAATGCTGAAAAGTGTTGTGGGTGCAATGGTGTCCACGGGGATTTCCACGGACTTGTGGGGCGACGTTCTGCCGGACTCCTCTTCCGCCCAGTACTCCAAAACATGCTCACCATCCCCAAGTGTTATGGGTGAGTAGTATCTCTTTATCGGACCACCATCAACCCTGTAGAAGATCGTCTCAGGGGAGGCCTGGGGAACGGATGTGTTTAGGGTTAAGGTGACCACCACGTTAGAGATGTACCACCCCCCTTCCCCATCGGGGGCCTTTGGGGTTAAAGTGAGATTCACCACCGGGTTGTGAAGATCCACCTTCAGAATCTCCTGTTTCTCCTTCTCAATGTTGCCATACAAGTCTATGGAGTAGTAGTAGAAGGAGTGAACGCCCTCCGGTACCACCACGTCACCTGTATATGGTATGTCGTCCCCACCATCCCATCTGAAGAACGTTCTCGCGGGCTCGTCTGTGGTCAGATTTATCCAGGGCTGGGAGAGATACCATCCATTCTCGCCCAAGGTGGCATTTTTAAGCCTTAATGTTGTGGTGGGTGGAAGTGTGTCCTGTATGGTGATGAAGTTGTTGTATGGTATGTACCCGGACTTTCTTACAGTTATGTTGACGTCGCCGAAGTACGGTATTGAAAAGCGCAGGTTTGCGTAGCCGTTGCTGTCTGTGGTTGATTGGGCCCAGACCCCCGCTGAGGCCCATTCCACCGTCACAACAGCATCTGAGAGGGGCTGGGAGGTAACTGCATCCTTCACCCAGACCTGCACAATGGGATTCAGGGAGTTGGTGTGATTGATGGTAACCGTCATGGACTTTGGAGTATCCTTCCAGAGGGTTACCAGAGGCTCGCCTAGGAAGTTGTACTCAAGCCATGTGTCAGTTACCTCTGGGTCTCTCTGGCTGTTGAAGAGATTCCCCCAACTGGCCGCATAGTGCCTTTTTGCCTCTGTAAAAACCTCTCCCTGAACGTCCTTCAGGGTTAACGCTCGTGCGAAATCCTCCTGCAGGCCGTTGTCGTAAGGAAGGTACTGGTTTGTTCCCAGGACCCCCACGGATGTCCTGGAGGAGCCAACATACCCGATTGCGCCCCCATTCACGTTTTCTGTGAAGGCCTCTCCAATGCAGTCCTGGAAGTTCTGCGCCTGACAGCCGGAGGGGTCGTCAAACCAGCAGGTCAAACATGCCAGTGTGCTGACCACAGGCTCCATGTGCAGGTTTCTTCTGGAAGCTGCATCACCATTGGTATAACAGACACCTGCACCATAGTTGTCAGACCATACAGTGGGGCCGCCGTGGTCAACGAAATTGATCATCACAACCCCCTGCTCAATGTTGGCGGATATAGCAGACCTTGAAAGCCCTTTCCCCTCATACAGAGGCACCTTCTGCTCGTACACCTCGCTCAGGTACTTGTTCCAGAGGTATTCAGATTGCTTCTCACCGTCCCCAGAATTGTGCGTGTTCGCACCCACTAACAGGGCCTTCTTCCCCCAGTCAGACGTGACCACTGGCTCAGTCTCATAGCTCTTTATCTGTTCTATCTTTGACCTCCAGACGCTCTCACTGTTTATGGCAAGCCTTGTCACCACAAGGTCCGGTATTATAT
>JAGHBW010000146.1 GCA_021160765.1 Thermoplasmata archaeon | reverse complement strand
CTATTGAGCTATACGTAACTATATCCACCTCTCCGTCCCCATCCAAATCACCCACAGCAAAATACCTCCCCTCGGCAGGTATACCCCCCATCAAATCCCACCTATCCAACGTAGTATTATATCTATATACCGATAAAGAAGCCAAAGTTGTGGGATTCTCCAAGGTCATGAATAGCTCAGGGAATCCATTATTATCTATGTCATAAGTGTCAAGGTCCCATCCCCAAGCTCCTCGGGGAAGCCCAGAGGATGCATTTAACCACACTCCCCGACCCGTGGAAAACCATACATACCATCCCCCTGAGGGAGGGTTCGCTGCCCATGGGTTTCCGTTCCCCATGGTAGTTGCTAGATCCAACCACCCATCACCATTCAGATCAACAAATTTTGCCCGATTGACAAACCACAAGCGTGGTTGTCCCTGGGAGGAACCCCCATAGGGATATAGTCCACTTTTCCATTCCCTCCCGTCCAGGAAGGTGCCGTTTAGATTTCTGTAAATGTATGGGACCCCTCCATCGATGCCAATGTACGTATTCATATAAACATCCAGGTACCCATTTGCATCTACGTCCCCCGTCGCAAGAGGTTTTGCGGAAATCTGCGGTGTGAAGGAGACATTCTTAATGTAACTAAAGTTCCCGCATCCTGACAGACCTGTTGTTCCGCCTTGCACAATATCCATCAATCCGTCGCCCTGGAAATCCGTTCTTAAGAGATCCGAATTAAGGGTTCCATTTTTCAATTCAACTGAGATGTGGCGGAAAGAGTTGTTCAGTTGAAACTCCCAAAAATGGAGTGCAGGATGACTTTCATTTCCTCCCACTGTACACAGCTCCATTAATCCGTCAGAGTCGCTATCCATTATAAGTAGAGGGCCAGCAACGCCAAAGCTTCCCTTCGGCGGAAGACCCCCCGTCACTCTTTTGAAAAGATTGCTCTTTCCCGTTTCTGGCTCATAACTGCCCACCACTCCATGAGGTTTTACACTGGTGGGAGGGACGAACAGGGCGCTACTACAGCCTAAGGTTTTATCTCCAATAATCTGGTCAGAGGCGAGAATCGTGGATAGGGAAGGAATTAGCAACAATCCGGTGGCTAAATATATGACAAGTTTTATTGAGCGCCTCAAATACCAATAGCAAGTTGCCATTGAGACACCACATAAATAAAAAAAAGGAGAGTATATGGATTTTACTACCACATCTGTTAGCTTGGACCTCTAACGTACCATATCTGACTGGTTCCTATGGCCTGTTCAAAAGTTATATGACCCCAAGTATAAGCTCTATTATTACACACTGACGAATATGAATCCTCCGATGTTTCAGCTGCAACGTCTGGATAGTTTTTCTGATAGGATGATTGATATATCACTTTATCTGCGTACCATCCGGTATTTCCAAAAACGGGATCTTGATTCTGATAGTTATATATTGTTTGATAAACACTTTCGGTCTGTTCGGATGGATCATCAAATTGAATCATCACTACATATATTTTGGTGTCGTCCGCATCAATAGCTGGCCCCCATGTGGAAAGATCTATGCGAGGATATCCGCTGGGCGTTAGCTGAGCTATTGACCCCCAGCTAGTACCATAATTGTTCACACACTGTCGATACCAGACTTCACCAGACGTAGCAGTTATCGGTTGTTGCCATACGACGGTTATTGTACTATAGTATGCTGCCACATCTGGCTCCTGTGCATTATTGGGATAGGCATTAGAAATTTGATAGTTTGGCTCATGAGAGGGGCTCCATCCCGGAGATGATTGAGGTGTAGATACTCCCCGAGCATAATAAATCTCACTATTAGATGGCGTGTCCTCCTGCCAAACGGCATACCAATATTCCACGTTCGTGGTTGCATCGTGGCTACATGCTATAGCAGGATGTACGGAGTCTATGGAGTCTATCGTTGAAATCGTTGCTATGGAACTCCAGGTAACACCATTATCATAACTTTCAATATAATTTATCTCAAACTGCACTCCACTACTAGAATCTACATCCTCCTGCCATACAACATGTACCCATTTGTACGTAGCATCTCCTACAACTACCTTGTCCGTTGCCAGTTTTGGTAATCCCATGTACTGTGTTGAGGAAGACAAGAAGACCGTTGAACCCCATAGCGAGGAGGGGCTATTCGGATCTGTAATCGGTCCAGGTGCATGATCTCTATGGGCAATAGCCCAGCATTTAATCCCATTCAGAGTGTATTGCTCTTCCCAGACTATATGTATCTCCCCCGAGTGGGGGACTACCTTAATGTCTGGATATCTTTGAATTGAATTCCCTTCAGCAACCCAGTACTGGGGTCCCCAAGTCCTTCCATGGTTCGCACTGTATCTTATAGCTATATTCGTAAAACCCGTATTCGCATTGTATGCCTCATAGACCACATAGACATAATTCAAACGAGCATCTATTGCAGGATGCTGAGGAGAGACTGGATAGCCCTCTGTATTCTGTGCCAACGATTGGGAATACTCCGCACTTGCCACAGGCACCTCAGGCAAGAACATCAGTGCAACCATCAACACCGATGCCAAGCCAATTAATACACTCCCTCTCAACTTCTCTCACCTCCTTCACTTTTTCTCTTACCCCTTCTTCAGAAGGGCGAAAAACTATCTATATCCATTTCCTATTTTTTAATTTCCAATTCCTGGATATCCGAAAATTAAGAAATTATTTATACAGTAACTTTGTCCAAAAATTAGTAAACCTTATAAGTTGTTCCGCAGATTTTTGCTCACCAGACGAAAGGAGGACTGAGCTTGGTTGGTCAACAAAATCCGGAGAACTACTTCCCTATAGTGTGCATTATTAAAAAAAAGAAAATTCAGTGCTCATCCCTAAGGTATTGAAACGCATCAAACCCTGGGTAATGGATGTTCAAGCAGTAACTCATTCCGTACAACTCCGTTCATCTGTAGCCAAAATCACCTTTCTGTATAAGGCTGAATCCTCTTCTATTGCAGGATTAATCTTCCATCGGGTCAACAAAGACTACTTTATTGATACTAAAGGGGTATCAGAACTTTATTATGACATCAAAAACTTCTTTTATGCTTTCGATGAAAAAGAGTTGAGAGCTTGGTTAAAGGAATACAAACCGAGGAAACATTCTTTGAGAGGGAGAAGGCTTGGTCATAAAGTAAGAGATCTTGCTGTACATTCCACCTTAAAGAAGGTCTTATCCTTGCCCTACGATATATACGATTTCCTCCAAAATGATAAATACGGCAAGGCCACATGTACCATCCCTTCGTATATCCCTGTAAGTAGCATTTCCTTCTTTGATCGTTCCACAAGGCCATTCCTATCCATACTTGCTCTTATTTATTTACAAGAAAATCACCCCCCTGTCCCCCTTGATATAAAGGATGAAAAAAGTATAATCGTAATAGAAAACTCCGTTCACTCCGCCCCACAGAGAAAGGGAATAGTACTCTCCACATAAAAGGGTTAATCTTTTAATTGGCATACCGATACCCCAATCATGCAACTTATAGATGGTAAAGCTGTAGCACAGGAGATAAGGGAGAAGGTAAAGAAAGCCGTTGAGGAGGCTGTTAAAGAGGGGATAACCCCGGGGCTCGCTGTGGTTCTTGTTGGGGACAACCCTGCATCAAAGATATATGTCTCATCAAAGGCACGGGTCTCAAGGGAACTGGGGATATATTCAGAAACCATCACCCTCCCCGGGGATATATCACAGAAAGAACTTGAAGATGTTCTTAAAAATCTGAACTCGGAAAAAAGATTCCACGGGATACTTTTGCAACTTCCCCTTCCTCCTCAACTTGATGAGGAGAGGGCGATAGAGAGCATATCACCTGAAAAGGACGTGGATGGATTCCATCCGGTTAACATGGGGTATCTCTCCCGGGGGCATCCGCGATTCATCCCGTGCACTCCCCTGGGGGTTCTCTACCTTCTTCACAGGTACAACATCCCTGTGGAAGGTTCATCCGTATCCGTTTTGGGCAGGTCAAACATTGTGGGAAGACCACTCTCAATACTACTCTCCCTCAAAAAGCCATGGGCCAATGCTGCTGTCACCCTCCTTCATTCCCGTGTGAAGGATCTCAAAAGGCACCTAAAGGATGCAGACATAGTGATATCTGCTGTTGGCCGACCGGAAATGCTGAGGGGAGAGGATATAAAGGATGGAGCAGTAGCAATAGATGTGGGAATAAATCGTGTTGAGGACCCTGCAAAAGAGAAGGGGTACAGACTTGTTGGAGATTTCCACTGGGAGTCCATCTCAGAAAAGGCCTCTGCAGCAACACCAGTCCCCGGGGGAGTCGGGCCCATGACTGTTGCAATGTTGATGGTAAACACGTATCTTGCATCAGCAAGGGTAGAGGGTATCCCATGGGGGATTGATGATAATATATTAAACAGCATTTTAGAAACAAAAAAAGGGGAGAAGATAGGTTGAGATACGTGAAATGTGAAAAATGTGGCTGGCACAGCTCATTTCCAATATTCAGAAGTTGTCCAAAATGTGGGGGTCCTCTTAACGTTGTAGAGGACCTGACCCCATTCCCCCATATCGTGTTCTTCGCCCTCATCTCCCTGTTCTTATTCACCTTTCTCCTCTCTATTTACTTCCTCTCCTTATCAGGACCACAAAAGGTTCACGGGGCAGCTCTTATTTTTATCTCCCCTGCGGTATTGCTCTACGCATTCGCCTATCGGATACACCGGGCGGAGAGGTTTTTCAAGGGATGACCTCCACACCGTTGTTCACCCTTGGATAGAAGAAGTCATCCAGCGATACCACTCCGTCGCCAATAAGCTCCCACACCTCTTCCCTGTATCCTTCCATAGTTCTAACCAGATGGCGAACAGTTTCACACACCTTTCTGAACCCCTCCTCCCCCCATAATTTCGTTTTGTTGGCGAAGAGGCACCTTCCACCGCACACCCATCTTATGTCACAGGACCTGCACGGCTCGTCCAGTTCAACCGAATTTATAAAGTCGTGGGATCTCCTTCCCTTAATTTCGCCAAGTATGTTAAAGGAGAACTCGGGGCTTATGGGACACGCCATAACTGTACCGTTGGGGTGTATGGCGAAGGCATCCCTCCCTGCGCCGCATCGGAGGTCCACCGGAATTCTCGTTAGTACCGTGTACATGACGCCCTGAAACGGAGCAATCCCTCCCACCCTTCCCTTCCGTATCCCCTCCATCCACTCCTCAGCCAGTCTTGTAATACCATCATTGTAT
>JAGHBW010000200.1 GCA_021160765.1 Thermoplasmata archaeon | reverse complement strand
TCCCATCTCCTTATTTCAATAACATTGTCGTGGCTCATTACAATTAACGGACCTGTGGTGGTTAACAGAAAGGCGCTGTTCTCACTGGTCTGTGTGCTGTAAAGAGCGTCGTTTACCTCTAGAGTTTCCCACTCCCAGGAGGAGAACCCTGCAGTGTAAAGGGGTATCAGTGTGTAGAAGAGACCCACCCAGAGGGACAATATTAGAGCGTATTTAACAGGTCGTTTCTTTTTTTTCTTTATTATGTAAAGAAGAGCCAAGGAGAAGATGAGGAAAAATACAACATAGCAGAGAGCCCATTTGACGTTGAATGCCCCCTCCTCACCGAAAGCCTGAAAGCCAGATCTGAGAAAAAGAGGAGAGATCCAAAGTGACAGAAGGAGTGTTAAAAAGTATAGAGCAAGCATAAAGAAAAGGCTTAAGAGGGGGAGCCCTCCCCCTCTTTCGTCGTTCTTATTCTCTGGCATGGATTTTCAGCCCAATTTGTATCCTATCTTCCTCAGAAACTCTTTTCTCCAGCTCTCATCTTCTTCGTTCTCTACACCCACTGGAGGTTGCCCGTCAATCACGCCCAGGATTCCCCTTCCATCCTCAGTCTCTGCCACTATCACCTGGGTGGGATTGGCGGTGGCACAAAATATGTTCACCACCTCTGGCACTCTTTTGATGGCATTCAGCACGTTGATGGGATAGGCATCTTTTAGAAAGACAATGAAGGTGTGCCCCGCAGCGATCCTCTCAGCATTCTTAACAGCCAGATCAATCATCTCTTTGTCTGTACCAGATTTTCTAATCTTCCGCGCCCCGGAAGCCTCGCAGAATGCAAGACCGAACTTTATTCCTGGAACGGACGAAACAAGCGCTTCATGAAGATCCTCCACGGTCTTTATAAAATGGCTCTGCCCTAGGATAAAGTTCACCTCATCTGGCTTCTCTATTTTTACAATCTTTAATTCCACGCCATCACCTCCTTCTCTTATTTCTCACCTCTTATTTCCTTAAGGAGTTGTTCTGCGATGTCCATTCTAACCTTCTTCATCTCTACCATCCGCTGCACCAATATGTCTATTTCTTCACCCTTGGCTCCCACCATAGCCGCTATATTCCTCGCGTGAAGCGCCATATGTCCTCTCTGGATCCCCTCGGTAGCCAGCGCTCTCAATGCAGCGAAGTTCTGAGCGAGCCCCACAGCAGCAAGGACTTCCCCAAGCTCCTTGGCGCTCTTAACTCCCAATATTTTAAGAGAGGCCCTTGCCACAGGGTGAACCTTAGTTGCCCCTCCTATCGTACCAACAGCAACAGGGAGTTCTATGGTACCAACGAGGTTTCCTTGGGAATCTTTCTCATAGTACGTAAGTGGTCCATAATGGCCATGTTTATAATAGGCGTAAGAATGAGCACCAGCTTCAACTGCTCTGGTGTCATTTCCAGTGGCCCTGACCACAGCGGAGACCCCATTCATGATGCCCTTGTTATGAGTAGCGCAACGGAAGGGGTCTGCTGCAGCGAATGCCCAAGCCTCAATTACTGCATCCACCACATCCTCACCCCCCAATTCCTCTTTAGGAAAGGTAGCCCTTGCCCTGGCCAAGCGGTACACAGCGAGATTGGATATTATCCTCAAATACACCCGTCCTCCTGTTATTCTCTCCAAGAGAGGTCCCACAGCCTCCGCCATGGTGTTAACGGCGTTTGCCCCCATGGCGTCGCGGCAATCCACAAGCAGGTGTACAATAACCATGGGGCCTTTCGGTGAGTCTATTACCCTGACCTCAACGTCTTTCGCTCCTCCCCCAAATTTCACGAGAACGGGGTCCTGTTCGTTGGCAAGTTTGAGAATCTCCTCCTTCTTTTCAAGAACTTTAAACCTGGCTGATTGGGGGTCAGGTACGTCCACAATCTGCACCTGTCCTATCATGATGGGATCGGTTGACGTCGTGTAGAAACCGCCTCCTGCTCTAGCGATCTTTGCCGCTTTAGACGCTGCTGCTACCACAGATGGCTCTTCAATAGCCATGGGTATGAGCTTGTCCTCTCCGTTTATTCTGAAATGTGTGGCTATTCCTAAAGGGAGTTCAAAGGTCCCTATCACATTCTCTATCATCCTGTTCACATCATCAATCTTCATGGATCCGGTAGCTGCGATGGCTTCTGTCTCTTCCTCTGTTAACCCAGCGAACTCTTTAACATATTGTAGTCTTTCCTCCGGGGTGAGTTTATAAAACCCAGACAACTCCGATGTCCTATCCATATTATTCACCTTCTGATGTATAGAAGTTTAGCAAAAAGTGAAATGAAGGGGGAATTTAATCTTTTTCCCAATCACTCTTCTTTGTCTGCACCTTCTTTTTTTAAACTCTTTTTTAGGAGTTCAATGTGCTGAAGGGTTAGGGGATAATGCTCCAGAGGGTCCAGTTCAACGTTCCCGCCCTCTATATATATCTCGTTCAGCACCATAACACCCCCTTCTAGGTCAGCGGTGTACACAAAGAGGGGTGTCTCTTCAAGATACTCTGCCACTCCTTCATCCTTTAGCGCCTCCTGAAGACCACCGGAGGAGAATATTCTCTCGTGAAGAATTATATCAGTCTCCACCATGGCCTCTGAGAGACTTTTCAAGGTTTTGACGAAAAGACCTGTTGACTCTTCTCCCTCTCCACTGAACATAAGGAGGACAGCCCCTGGGTCGTAGTCTATCACTTTGTCCGCCACATCCTTGACGCCATTCTCTTTAACGATGATGTGTAGGATGTTTCCGAAGTTGTTTTTGGAAAGATACGATGCCTCTACAGCCGTACTGGTTGCAGCGCACATAAGAGAATCCTCAGAAATAATAGCGATCTTGTTGTAATCTTTCATAACCTCAGTGCCGACGACACGTCCCGTTAAGGCCCTCAACAGTATCTCCTCTTCCAAAGTTGCTCCTGCCATAAAAATCACCTCATAGAAAATTATTGAGACGGCTCTATATAATCGTTTTCCCTTACATCCTCTTCCTTCGCAGTTCCGCCTTCGTTCAAAATATTTACACTAATCTGGTATGGGTAGTTAGTTTGTGCTCGGTTCCTGCGATACATTAATATACATGCAATACGTTGAAATACATAGGTGTTAAAGTATGTCCGTTGCGCTCTCAATTCGGTTGCCTGAGGAGATAATGCGTGAGTTGGAAGCGGTAGCTAATTTACTGGATAGACCTAAGACGTACATTATTCGTAAAGCATTGGAAGTGTATTTGAAGGAGTATGTTGATTATTTGGTGGCGTTGGAGCGCTTGAAGGACAAGGATGACATGATTATCTCAGGTGAAGAGCTGAGGGAGCAACTTGACATGTAAAATAGAATATAAATCCTCCGTTGTGAAAGATTTGAGACAACTGGATAAAACAGTGGCTAGACGAATACTTCAACGAATAGAGCAGGATTTAGGGGAGAATCCAGATCGGGGAACACCCCTTTCAGGACCGTTTAAGGGACTTTTTAAATATCGGATAGGAGACTACCGTGTGATTTACACAAAAACACGAGAGGGCATACTTATTCTCAGGATTGGCCATAGAAGCAAGGTATACCGATAATTGGTGAGAGTTTCTGGAACAATAATGGGAAGTGCTCCCGCCGGGATTTGACAGCGATGAAAACTTGATTGGTGAAGTCTAGGAGACGTTTTCATCTAGCCTTCGCAGTTCCGCCGTTGCTTGGACGTTTTAGGAACTGCTCAGGACCTACGG
>JAGHBW010000109.1 GCA_021160765.1 Thermoplasmata archaeon | reverse complement strand
GAGGAGGACCTGATAGCAGGATACCTCAGGCTGAGGCTCCCCTCCTCAGGGTGCTGAGGAGGGGAGCCTCAGCCTGAGGTATCCTGCTATCAGGTCCTCCTCCGGATACTCAAAGGACAGAAAGACCTCCCGTCCGCCTGAGGCCCAGTACTCCCTTCTCATAAGGACCAGCTCCCCTTCAACCCTCCTCTTCCTTGAGGCCAGCCCCACCTCCCTGCACCTTATACACCTGCACCTCACCCCTCTCTCCTCAAGAACCCTGTGAACAAGCTGTCTCAGGTTGCTGGATTTAACCCCCGCTGTGATGAGGTGGGAGGGGATGTCCCTCTGAACCCTCTGTACACGAACCCACGGCGGGAAGTGGCTCTTCGCCTCCGCCACAACCTCCGCAGCAGCTCTGTCGTCAAGGGGTGTGTACCTCCCCCTCCTCCAGATCTCAAAGAGCGGTGCACCTTCAACAACAAGGGTTGGGTATATCTTCAGCATATCCGGCATGAACCTCTCGTCCTTGAAGAGGCGTTTCAACTCCTCTGCCGCCTCCTTGGGACTCTGCCCGGGGAGGCCCGGCATCATGTGGTAGCACACCTTCAGCCCTGCATCCTTGAGGAGTTTTGTTGCCTCAGCGCTCTCTTTAACCCCGTGCCCCCTCCTCACCCTTTTCAAAACTTCATCAGAGATGCTCTGAACACCAAGTTCAACCCTTGTTGCTCCCATAAGTAGCATCTCTTCTGTCTGTTTCAGAGTTGCCCAGTCAGGCCTTGTCTCAAAGGTTATCCCTATGACCCTGTGCTCCGCCCTCTCGTTCCTCTCCTGCGCCTCCCTCAGCGTTATGGAGGTCTCGCCGTTGAAGGCGTCCAGCGCCCTTTTGACAAACCACCTCTGATACCTCAGGCTCCTTGAGGTAACGGTTCCACCCATTATGATGAAGTCTATCTTCCCGGTGGGGTGCCCTATCTCCTCCAGGGCCTTCAGGCGCACCTTCACCTGAAGGTACGGGTCGTAGGAGTTCTGAGAGGCCCTCATAGCTGCTGGCTCCCTCCCCGTATAGGACTGCGGTGTCCAGATACCGACACCCCCGGGGCAGTATATGCATCTTCCGTGGGGACAGGGTGCAGGGGAGGTCATTGCTGCCACAACAGCAACCCCTGAGAGGGTTCTTGTAGGCTTCTTCCTCAGAATTGGAAGGAACTCCTCCCTCAGGTTCTCCGGGAGGTGGCGGAGGATGTCAGAGCTCCTGGGGGGGGACCTGGAGTGTCTGCCGGCGATCTCCCTCTTAATCCTCTCCAGCTCCTCCCTGCTCTTTGGCTGCTCCTTTATGAGGGCCTCTACAAGCTCCTCCCAGAACCCCCCCCGGGGCTTCTCCGAAAGCATGTGGAGGGGATGGACCCCCTCAACTATTTTAATTTTGTTGGGGCAAAAGGTGAAGGTATTATATCCCCCGTTGGCTATTCCTCCCCGCTGGTGGTAGGTTGAGAGTGGGCTTCTACACTGATACGTACCTTCCACAGGTAAACGGGGTGGTCAGGGCAGTGAACGACATCGGGGGGGAACTTGTCAGAAGGGGACACGAGGTCCACGTCTTCGGACCATGCGAGGGTCTGAGGGAGCACCGCGGAATGACTGTCCACTGCTACCGGAGCTTTCCCTTCCCCTCCTACCCCGGCTACAGGATAGCCATCCCCAGGAAGGCTCCCGTTAAACTGGACGTTGTTCACGCCCACACACCATTCGTTGAGGGGTACATCGCCAAGTACGTGGCGAAGAGGCAGGAGATCCCCCTTGTCGGAACCTACCACACACTTCTTCCTGTGTACACCAGATACCTCTTCCCGATACGGAGACTTCAGGGAAGGATTGGGAACAAGATAAGTTGCGAGAGGATCCTTAGGGGTGAGAGGATTACAGTTCCCTCATACCGCATCGCCGTTTCCTTCACCCGCTGGCACTACAGGAACTACACAGCAGTTGTGGTTCCCAGCAGGATCATAGCAAGAATGTTCAAGATATGGACTGGAAGGGATGCCCACGTTGTGCCCACGGGCACCGACCTTGGGAGGTTTCACCCGGTGGATAAGGATGAGGCGAGGAAGAAGCTAAAGATAGGGGATTGGAGCAGGGTATATCTCTACCTGGGCAGGATCTCTGTTGAGAAGAGGATAGACGTTCTTCTTAAAGCCTCCGAGCACTTCCTGAGGAGAGATGAACTTCTGGCTATTGTTGGAGGTGGGCCGTGGGTGGAGGATCTTATGAGGATGCTTAACAGGATAAACCCCCGGGGAAGGGTGAAATACTTCGGCCATGCACCTGAGGAGGCCCTTCCCCTCTGGTACTCCTCTGCTGACGCCTTCATAACAGCGTCAGACAGTGAGACCCAGGGGCTCGTTTTAACAGAGGCCATGGCCTGCGGCACCCCAATCGTTGCCGCAGATGCCCTGGCCATTCCAGAAGTTGTGAAGAACGGTGTTAATGGCTACCTCTTCCGCCCCGGGGACCCTGAGGACCTTGCGCGGGCTGTTCTTGAGGGCGAGTTCCCTGAGGGGATGAGAAGGGAGTGCCTGAAGACAGCGGAGGAGTTCTCCCTGAAGAGATGCGGGGAGAGGCTTGAAAACCTTTACCGGACCCTTTTAAAGGCGTAGTTCAGAAGTGCGGAGACAACACCCTTCCTCTGAATCACAGTGAAGAAGAGTGTGATCCAGAGGATGTAGGAGATGAGGGTGGAGATGTATATTTTTATGGCGGAGATGTTAACTATTTTTAGGTAGATAGCTAGGATGAAGAATACAGTGGCCCAGAAGGAGTTGTAGCGGGAGTACTTGAAGAAGGTCTTCCTTGCACCCTTGTAGAAGGAGTTCCCTTTGGCAGTTGGGTTCAGAGCGTAAAGCATCTCCAGGAGGAATGGCAGGACGGGGAAAATTACAACCACGATGAAGTATATGAAGAGGATATCCTCAGGGCTCTTGAAAAGCGAAGGGAGCTTCCAGTATCCCAGAAGTATCGGGTCATACATGGTGTACATCATGGCGACGAAGGAGAACCACATGAGCTGAAGCAGCATGAGGATTACCCTCCTCACCTCAACACCTCTCCTCACCCTCCTTTTTATCTCCTCCAGAACCTCCTCCTCACTCCTGCCCTCCGTCTCTATGTCGTATATCCAGCTGAACTTCTTCAGCTCAACCGGGGTGTCTGTCTCAAACCTGTAGGCGAAGCGGTTGAACCTCTTGGCATAGGGGGGCTCCCTGTCAGTACCCAGGTTGGGGAGGGCCCTTGTCCAGAAGACTATGCTTATATCAGCCGGGAAGAGAAGAAGAATGGTTAACAGGGTGAAGAAGTAGAGGTAGTTCCTGTCATGGGAGTATATGTAAAGCTGATACTCAACAGCAGTTACCAGCGCCAGAAGAGAGAAAGAGATGAACATTGGGATATAGGTTGGATAGGTCTTTCTTCTGTTGTGCATATAGAAAGCGACAAGAACGACCTGTATGGCCACCATGACGTAAAGTTTATAGGCGTCTTCCATGGATGTTCCTCGGGATATTTGCTCTATTTTTAAAACCTTTTGCCTATTGATTACGTCTTTTCAGTATTTATTACAATGCTGTTGACCCTGTCCACAACAGCTTTGAGCCTTCTTTTCACCGGATCCCATCCGGCGGCGTAGTATGCGAAGTAGCCCAGGGCCATTCCGGAGAATGAATCAAGGATCCAGTGTATCCCTAAGTAGAGGACAGTGAAGAAGGTGAGGACGAAGACAGCTCCAGTTAATGCGATATAGCGGGGGTTCCGGTCAGATTTTAAGGCAACTAGGAAGGTGAAGAACGTTATGGCGACGTGCCCGCTGGGGAAGCAGTCGCTTGGTCTGTCAACAAGGTGTACCAGTTCAAGATACACGGGATACTGATATAGGAGGGGTTTTACCGGTGTTCCTGGAGGGTAATTTGAGGTGACATCAACGTTGAAGAAGAGGTAGAAGAGCACAAGGATAGCGTAGTTAACAACAATACCGAAGGTGTAAAGCTGCAGGGTCTCCTCCCTTCCCTTAAGCGACAGGTAGATGGGGGTGAGGACTATTATTCCAAGGAATGTTACGAGGTATATCACTGAGAACGTATGAAGGAGGTAATAATTGGTGATCAGATTCTGAAGGTAAACTATGTGAGTGTTCCCCTCAATTGAGTAGATCAGGTGTGTGTACTCTCCCCCCGTGTGATATCTATCCTGTATTACGTTCTCCGCCTTCACGGAGAGAAGTACGAGAACCAAGAGGAAGGCGTACCCCGGGGCCATCTTTGCACCTTTAAGTGCACTCTCTTTTGTTATCTCCCCTTTTCGTGTGATGAGGATTATTCCGAGGACAACAAAGGCAAATAGAGTGGGGAAATACCAGAGAAGACCTATCATAAGAGGGGTCAATGATACAGCCTCCGGGAGCCAGAATGCAAATCACTTACAAAACATTTTCTTAAAAAAGTTGAAGGGGCTGGGATTTGACCTGGAAGAATACTCCGTAATGATCCAGAAAATAGACGTATTCTTCCGGCTTGTGCGTTTCCATCGTTAATGTAACAGTTCTGGAAACGCACAAGACCTACGGTTCAAATCCCAGACGTTAATGAATGTCTAATTATACAACAATGAGAGTGCAGGGGCTGGGATTTGACCTGGAAGAATACTCCGTGATGATCCAGAAAATAGACGTATTCTTCCGGCTTG
>JAGHBW010000198.1 GCA_021160765.1 Thermoplasmata archaeon | reverse complement strand
GGTTGTATCCACAACACCAACTCTTATCATCCTTCACCCACCTTCTCCTGCGTATACAGGCTGTTTTTAAGGTGGCGGTCTACCACCTTCTCTATTATCCTTCTCGTGCCGGCAAGGTCAGAGGTGTCTCTTCCCAGCCTCACAACTTCCGTCTCAAGCCCTCTCTTTTTCAGTTCCTCTTTCAACCTTCCCACATCCCACCTCTGATCATATCCCAGTACTATAATGTCTGGCTTAACCTCTTCCACAATCCTGAACATGTCATCCTCATAGCCGAGAACAGCCTTATCAACGGGCTTTAGTGCCTCCACCATCTTTCTTCTGGCCTCCTCCGGCATTATGGGAGGATGTTTCTCTTTTGCGGCAACGGAATCTCTTGTGACAACAACAACAAGGTAGTCCCCAAGCCTCTTCGCCTGGGAGAGGAAGTATAGGTGCCCGGGATGGAGTATATCAAAGACTCCCGTGGCCATTACCACCTTTTTATTTTTCATTCCATTCCCTCCATAGGTCCATGATCTCCCTTCCCGTAAAAAGTGGTGCATCCAGTTCCCTGGCCATCTCTTCAACTTCTTTTACCGGTCTGGCCCGGCCCTCCTCACCCAGAACCTCGCATATAGTAGCAGAGGGTGTTAGGGAAAGCATCTTGAGCAATGCTGTTGAGTACTCAGTGTGCCCCTGCCTTGTGTCAAGAAGCCCCTCCCTTGCATTGAGAAGGTGCACATGACCTGGAGATCGGAAAAGCTCCCCAAACCTCATCTGCGGTTCAAGAATGGCCCTCTGAAGGAGTGCCTCAACAAACCTCCCCAGTTCCCTTATGGTAAGTGCTCTGTCCTGGTCAGTCACTCCTGTGAAGGTTTTTCTGTGATTTACTGTGAGAGAGAAGGAGGATTTCTCATCATAGGGGATGTCGTTTGCCTCCGTGTAACGGAGAATGCGGTATCTATCCTGTGCATGGCGGAAGAGGTCCGTTAGGAAGGGCAGCCCCAGCGGGCGCCATGCCTCTGGCGGAAGAGTTACGCATATCAGACCCCCCGCCTCCTGCCTCATCATTCTGACCTGTTGCCACTCCACCTTCTCCGCCAGGAACACCATGTCTGCCTCCCCCTCCCTCTCGTCAGAGTCGTAAATAAAGATGGGGCTACCCCTCTCAAGGGAGGTTCTGGCCCAACCAAGTTTCTCCTCAGCATCCCCCGATACTTTACTCATTAAAATCAACCCAGCGGCCTAACCCCGCATAAATATAAAAGAATTTGGTGAATACAAATTTATTTGTGCTCCTTCTTTTTAGAGGACCTAACTGGGGGGGTTATCACCTCTTTAGCGTGAACCCCCTCTTCCGTTCTCCTTTTCTCCGCATCCTCTATATCCTCAATCTGAAATATGCTCTTTATCTCAAGACCTCTCTGAAGGTATTCCATGGCCTCCTCGTTTTTTCCCTCTTTCTGCAGAATTCTGCCAATGGAATATAGTGAAGGATAGTACATCTCGTCAACCTCAAGAGCCTTCTCGTAAAACCTTCTGGCTCCTTTAAGATCCCCCTGAACCTCTCTCAAAAAGCCAAGGTTGTTCCAGATCTGGGGTATATGGGACGCCAGCTCGCTGGCCTTCTTAAGCATCTCCTCTGCCTCTTCAAAATCTCCTTTTTTTATAAGAACAGTGGAGAGGTCAAACATGGCCTCCCAACTCTCTGGAAAAAGCTGAAGAAGCTCTCTGTACTCCTCTTCAGACCTTCTAAGAAGCCCCATCTCCCTGGAGAGAAAGGCCATTGCAGATAGAGCAGATGTGTCTGATGGGTTGATCCTCTTTACCTCCCTGTAGAAGACGTAGGCCCGGGGGTATTGCATAAAGTTCAGATACCCCTCACCCACCCTCCTCAGAAGTTCCAGCCTGTCTTCCACAGATTCCTCAAGGAGGGGGAGAATCACCAAGGCGTCAACATTCCCTCCGTTCAGCCCCACCGCCTTTCTAAGAAGCTTTTCAGCCCTCTCTCTTGAACCTCTGAGGAGCTCTAAGGCACCCAGTGCGCCAAGCGTTTCGTCAAATTCCTCATCGTATTTCACAGACCTCTTAAAAAGGTCCATTGCCCCTTCTACATCACCCTCTTCAAGGCGTCTGTAGGCATCCTGGGCCAAGTGAACTGCTTCAAGCTCTTTCTCGTAATCGTCCATCATTGAGGTGTCACCTGATGAAGGTATTAAAAAACTTTCCGGGTCCCTTAGAACGCCCGCCTGTAGGCGTATCTGGGGGGCATCTCCTTAATATCTCTGAATATCCCTTCAGTTAGGGTATCCAAGGATTTCCTTATAGGGATCTTCACATCAATGACCTTCGTTCTTCCCTGCCTTCCAAAGGAGACCACCCTGGCATCTATGAGGCCAAGTATGGATAGCTCAGAGATGAACTCCGATACCCTTCTGGAGGTCAGAACCCTTAAGCCCACCTTTTCCGCATAGAATCGGTAGTTGTCGTAGATCTCCCCGGAGGTTATCCGCCTCTCCCCCCCTCCAAACCTCCTCATCTGCAGGATGGTGAAAAGGACCAGTTTGGGTTGGTTTGGCAGAGTGCGTATCACCTCCCCTATCCTGTCCTCCTCTATTCTCCTCTGTGCCTCTCTCACGTGCTCCTCTGTAACCCGTTTCTCCCCCAGTCTCTCCGCAATCTCCCCGGAGACCTTGAGAAGTTCCAACGCCCTCCTCGCATCACCAAACTCCTGGGCAGCCATTGCAGCGCACAGGGGTATTACACCGTCGTCCAAGACCCCAGGCTGGAAGGCCATCTCAGCTCTCTGCCGAAGGATGTCCCTCAACTGCTCCGCATTATAGGGTGGGAACACCATCTCCTCTCCGCCCAAACTGCTCTTAACTCTGCTGTCCAGCATGTCAGTGAACTTCAGGTCATTGGATATACCAACAATGGAAAGTTTGGCCTCTTTTAGATCCGAGCCGATCCTTGTTAAGGTGTAGAGGACCTCATCCCCTGATTTTGCTACAAGGCGGTCAATCTCATCCAGGACCACTACGGTCACCCCACCCTCCCTCTCAAGCCTCTCCAAAAACTTTCTATAGAGTGTGTCTGGGGACCAGCCTGATATGGGAACCCTCTCGTTCCAGTCCCTGGCGAAGTGGTTTGCAAGGTGTGCGATGAGGCGGTAGCCGGTGTCAACCTGCTGGCAGTTCACGTATATGTAATGCACCTTCCTGCGGAAAAACCTGAAGAACTCCTCACCCAGAACCTCCTCTATTGAAACAACCTCTGAGGCTTCCCACAGGGTCTCCACAGTGCCATCATCAATGGATTTCAGAAGTTCAAAGTATGTTCTGAGATACCTCCTGGTTATCTCTGAGGCCTTCTCCTCCAGGGCCCTTCCAATGAAATTTGTTGAAGCGGTCTTTCCAGTGCCAGGTTTGCCGTAGATCAGCAGGTTTGTGGGGGTCTCGCCCCTTAACGCTGGAGCCAAAATTGAGGCGATCTGTGCTATCTCTCTCTGCCTGTGGGGTAGATAATCTGGAACGTATGTGGAACGAAGAACCTCCCTGTTTTTGAAGATGTGGGAGGGCAATGAAAATGCATCAAAGATATTCCTCACTGTGTTGAATGGATTCATTCTGTGGCATTCCCCCTGATCGCGAGATAGCATTAGCTAACCAATTGTTGTATTTCTGTCCCCAAACCCTTGCGTCCCCAACCCGTTAAACCATAAGATAGGGGGGTATTTATCCTTTTCCTCAAAAGTGGGAAAATTGTTGCAGAAGGCCTTTTTTTTGGGCATCTGGCTCCAAAACCCTTTCTGCCAGACGCCAGGTGCGGGAAGGTTTTATATTTTGTCTCCTCTTAGAAGGGCAGGATACAAATGTGTAAACGGATAAGAGGTAGTAAAGGATGACAAAAAAAAATCGGGTGAAAAAGACGTCGGTCAAACACCTCTTCCCGAAGGACCGCTTTTCACTGGTAAAGAACGAGGCGAGAAAGAGGGCGAGGGTGGAGGGGATAAAGGAGAAAGAGGAGGTATTAACGGTTGACGTCTGGAAGAAGTATGTGGAGAGGTACAACCCACCCCTTCTAGTAGAGGCATTGGATAAGATTGAGGAAAAGAGGAGGCTCAAAGCAGCTGGGGTCACGGTGCCGGAGACCTACCTTGCCATCTCCGATCCAGATGTTGCTGAGGAGCTTGAAAAATGGACACACTTCCTTCCCAGGAGAGGCTTTGTGATAAAGCCTTCCAGGGGTCATGGTGGGGCTGGTGTACTTCTCATAAGAAAGGTAATTGGGAAGAGGTTCATAGGTGAGGCGGGGGACTACCTTGAGGTGTCAGATTTGAAGAAGCACGTAAACGACATTCTTTCCGGCAAATACAGCAGGGGCAGGGCTGATGTGGCCCTATTTGAGGAGTACCTGCACCTATCACCGGAGCTTAGAGAGCTCAGCACTCTGGGTCTCCCGGACATAAGGGTTATCTCCTTCCGGGGTTTTCCCGTAATGGCTATGATACGCCTTCCCACAGTTCAATCCAGGGGCAGAGCAAACGTTCACCGGGGGGCAATTGCCGCGGGTATATCCATAGACCGTGGACGTATTGTGGCGGCGGTTCTAAAAAGGGAGATGGTGGAGGTCCATCCGGACACGGGGGCGAGAATCATAGACCGACCTATACCCCACTTCAGAGAGGTGCTTGAGATGGCTGTAAAAGCTCAAGAGGCCTCAGGACTTGGCTTCGCGGGAGTTGACCTGACCATAACCAGGGAGAGGGGAGTGACCGTTCTTGAGGTAAATCGCCGTCCTGGGCTTGAGATACAGAATGCAAATCTGTCTGGACTTCTCAAAAGGCTCAGGGTTGTGGAGAGATGGTGGGATGAGGTTGGGGAGGAGCTTAGTGTACATGAAAGGGTAAAACTTGCAATGGAGTGGGACAGGAGAAGATGGAGGTATGAGAGATGATAAAGCTCTTTTCTGCTATATTGATCCTCCTTTTTTTACCCTCCCTCCCCGCACCATATTTTGGTGGGATGGGGGGCCAGGGTCTTCCAGTGAGTGAGTTAATGGGTGACCTCCAAACCAGCACATCTCTGCTACCAGCCCTTCAGATAGAGGAAAATGGCAACTCTTCCGGTGGGCTGTACAATATGATCCGATATGACGATGTGGTGGTTGTTTACAACGTAAACTCAGAGGTCTCCCGAGCTATAATGGAGAACTTCACTCGTAGAAGGGGGATCCCCTCGGATAGAGTTATAGGGGTGGACGTCCCCGTGAGAGAGACCATAGACAGGAACACCTTCAACACTCTGAGAACCCAGGTGGAGGGGGCACTTAAGGAGAGGAACCTAACAGAGAGGATTGATTATATTGTCACCACCAAGGGTGTACCCTTAAGGGTTTGGGGGCCGGGGTCATCAGGAAGCGCCTCTGTGGATGCGGAGCTGGCCCTGATACTTGGCCCATACTCCGGCTATATAGGTGGCTCTTATTGGATCCAGAACCCCTATTATGGAAAGAACGAGAGGTTCAGCAGGGTGAAGTACGGCTTCTATCTCGTAACCCGCATAACAGGATATAACCTCTCCGATGCACTCTCCCTCATTGAGAGAGCGGAAAGAAGCGGGGGGATGAGGGGCACCTTCCTTCTAGACGTTGACCCAGGGAAGGGGGGAGGATACGCCGTTGGGAACCGCTGGCTCAGGGACGCCAACACAACTTTGAGGTCGCTGGGCTTCAAAACGCACCTTGATGAGACTACCACGTTCATAACAGATTTTGAAAACTGTTCAGGATACGCAAGCTGGGGCTCCAATGATGGCCATTACTCCACAATCTGGAACACAAATCCGGGGTTTGAGGGGGGATTTGCCTCCTGGGAATTCTCCGGGGAGGGAGAGGCTCTGTTGAACACCTCTTATCCTTATCGGGGGGGGAGGTGCCTTGAGGTGAAGAAGAACACCACGGCCCCCTTCTTCATTGCACAGAACGTCTCGGTGAGGGGTTCCGTGGCCTACTACCTCTCAGGCCACGTGAATATGACCGGCGGTGAGGTCCATTTCACCGCCGAGGTGTTCACCTCCTCTGGAACACTTCTCCTTCGGGAGGAGGGAGGTGTGGTTAGAGGTCCAACCTCCTCCTGGGAACTTCTCAGACAGCTCCCTTTAAAACCCCTCCCACCCACAGCTGCCAAGTTGAGAATAATAATTAACGTCAGCGGGGAGGGGGAGTTCTATTTTGACGAGATAAGACTTCTTGAGGTCAAACCCCACAACAGCTGGGTTCCTGGGGCAATCGCTGAGACTTACGTGTCTACATCTGGAAGGACGTTCACCTGGCCCCCCTACTACGGACAGTCCCTGATC
>JAGHBW010000223.1 GCA_021160765.1 Thermoplasmata archaeon | reverse complement strand
TCCTGTCAGTTAGTACATTATGTGTCTGCCAATATGTGTGCCATGGGGGCGTATCACTGTCCTCCTCCTCCGGATAATCTGAGTCATGGTATCCGCTTGATAGGAGGCCCACAGTATATACTGTGAATGGAGCCATAATAAGACCCTGGCGATTCCCTGCACTTGTTCCCGCACTTGAACTGTAATAATAGTTTTCATAGTATGTATTCATCCACTGTCCCAGGCTATCAGTGGGATTCTCATAATCGTATCTTCCTGGACCATAGTTAAAGTCCCTGTTTGCTTCACCATCGGTGAAAACGAGTAAATAAGGCATTCTCCCGCTTGGGGCCGGATAGAGCTTATTCGCGGCGGCACCAACGGTGTCATAGAGGGGAGTCCACCCCCTTGCCCAAAGACCATCTATGGTGTCATTCAGATCCTCTTTGTTCTCTGGTGTGCAGAACGTCCAGTCCACAAAGAGATTGGGATAATTATACCCCTCATTGGTGAACGTGTAGATTGCAACCCTGTCACTTGGGGTGAGATAGCTTATAAAGATCTTCGCGGCTTCCTTCAGCCGGTCTATCTTTGGAACGCCATCCACCTCCCAAGACATAGAGCCAGAGGTGTCCAGAACCATCACAATGTCCAGTGGATTTCTTGTGGTCCCTCCAGGAGGCTCATAAAGTTTGAAAGATTTTGGATGACTATAGGATGTGTTCTGATCTATTTCAACTCTATAGGATAAATCAGAATTCCACGAGGATATAACGTCTGTATTTACCTCCATGTGTGGGTCGTAGAAGTCCAATGGGGATTCTCCATTTATTCTAGCTACTATTGATTCATGTCTGAAGTTTCTCGTTCCATTCTCCATATCATCGTAAAAGAAGTATATATTCACATTTTTGGAGGGAATGTTGTTTATGAAATCAAAGATCTCGTCGTAATTGTTGTAAAAGTCTATGAAAACCCTCACAGTTCTCTGACCTGCGAAAAGCGGTGTCCAAATAGCTTCCACGGTGACTTCGTCTCCGGGTTCTAAGAAGATCGTTGTGCTGTATATGAGCTTTCTACCGTCCATAAACCTGACGGTACCACCGCCAGCAGCACCCCCATAATTCCCGACAACTAAGGACAGGACGTAATTACCTCCCACCGTGGGGTGCGGATCATCTAGCTGTATGTCTATACTCCTCCCATAAAGCTCAGGTTGATATATCTCAACCCCGAACCAGTGTACTAGGAAATAGAATGCCTCAGTGCTTCTGTGTTCAAGATATGGG
The DNA here is from genome assembly GCA_021160765.1 of Thermoplasmata archaeon. Classification (GTDB taxonomy): domain Archaea; phylum Thermoplasmatota; class Penumbrarchaeia; order Penumbrarchaeales; family EX4484-36; genus EX4484-36. The sequence continues at coordinate 24,060 of JAGHBW010000223.1, read as the reverse complement.
AAGTAATTGGGAGAGATTGAGAAAGCAAGGTGGGCTGATTTGAAATATGATGGGCCCGAGTTCTCCAGAGAAATTGAAATTGGATTTCTCCCATCAAAATCATCAGTGTAATAAAGGTATTTAGTAGTGTCCTCCTGAGAAGCCCCAGATATTACTCCAGAGTTGTCTGGCCTCTTAACTAATTTAAGGGCGTTTACAGTACTTCCTAGGGGTATTTCCACGCCGTGGGTTTTTATATCGTCCTCTGTAGTTCCAAAAAGTGTAGTTCCGATAACTGCATCGGTGGAATATCCCGCAATGCCCATATAATTGTAGAGAAACTCCCAGTATGGATCTCCTGCCTGATAAAGTGGATTTGGGGCGATTTCAGGAAGAACGTACCTACCTATCAGCAGAAACGCCTCAGAATAGTTTCCCATGTACTCAGCCTCTCTATAATCGCCTCGTAGATATCTTGTTATATTCATGCGGTCAACAGGTGTTATTGTTTCAATACCACTATATGCGCTCCCCCCGCTAAGTCCACAGTTCCAGATGATGAGATTGTACCTCTTCATCTTCTCAACGGTTGGGCCTCTTCCCACAACAACATTGGTTCCGTCAAAGGTATTTACAACTCTGTAGACCTCATATTGAAGGTTTAACAGATCCAGAAAGCGCGTTATGGAGCTTGTGGTGTCTGGTATCTGCGCCCAAGCTGGCGGTTCTGTTGCACCACCTTCAAATCTCCAGTTGTTTGGGTTATCTTCGTCATAGGAATTCTCATCCCCATTTGGACCATACGTGCCGTTCCAGGACCCATCATCATCAACTACAAGTATATTGTTTTGAGCCACAAGTGAAGTCACCGTAGATGTGGAATAAGTGATGTCGTTGTTCTCCTCATTTATTTCTGGGATTATGTGGTAAGGATCAACAACTGCTCTGAAGGTGTGAAGTCCTACGCTGGTAGCCTTCCACTGCTTGGTGACCATGATCTCCCCCCCGCCCCCGGGAAGGTTGAGGATGTCTCTTGGGTTGTCCCCATCTGGATCGGGGAAATTAGGGGTTATTCTCCTCTCTATCCCATCTGGTCCAGTCACGTAAAACTCAACGGAGGTAGAGAGTGTATCTGGGCCATTATTCCTAACCCATACTCTAACCTCAACAGTGTCCATGAACTTAGGAGGCATGCTGCCTTCCACTACAACAAGCTCCATTTTTGAGATAGCCAGATCATTTCCTATTCTCAGCTCCCAGCTGAACCATTTCATAATCCTTGCAGCAACACCAATTTTCTCGTTTAGGTATCGGATATGAAGCGGGCTAATGGGAAGATACACTACACGGTATGTCACTATATCGGTACCGGTTTCTATTGTATGGGTGTGATACACGCCATATGGCTCTTTTAAGGAGGCCTCAACATCCTGTGTGAAAAGCATTCCAAGAGGGTCGGAAGAGTCCTCTAATGGATATGTCTGCTCAGTGAAATTGTCGCTTCCATCTGCAGCGTCGTCCATGTCTACAGAATAGGGGGTGTTCCCACTCCAGCCTGTGATCGGATTGCTCTCGCTCTCTCCGAATATCTCCCCGGGAAGATCCGAATCCACAGTGAATTTTGTTATTCCCAAATATTTCTTGACGAAGATAACGGAATCATCTCTTTCATTTCCATATAAGTTTTCTGGAAGGGTCTCTGGGAGATTGTAAAAGTTCTCCCCATCCGGACTGATGCCCATGTAATCATCATTCAACCCTTTAAGTACATTTTCACCTATAATCCAGAGGTATCCCCCGTGGTCCATGAATTTCATCATTTCCTCTATGTTCCCTCCATAAATAGAGTCTGCATGACTGGATAATGGACTTTCAGCCTTTCCAGTAACCCATATTACAATGTCATAATCTTTCATCTGAGGTGCACCTACGGTTTCCGGGTTTACATATTCGTATGCTGGTACATCCCTGAGTATCCCACCATCTGTCATCTGCTGAGCAATGAAAACCCTGTCAACTTGAACACCAGCACCGGTTAGGGACTCTATTACATGGCTGGTCACATCGTTCTCACTCCCCGTCTCAGCTTCGTCATCGTCTACAAGCAGAATTCTTGGTATGACCTGAATGGCTAAAGAAGCATAATTGTCTGTGGGGTCGTCCCCCTGAAGTACTGTTTCATCCTCACTAGAGAAAACAATTCTCTGGGGTGGTAAACTTTCGTCCCAGAGATCTGGGGGGCGTATGGTATAGTTCAATGGATTGGCATCCACTGCGATATATAGTGTAAGAATCTTATCAGGATTTGAACTTCTCGCGGTGAACGTGAGAGTAATGGAGATTTGACCAGCAACGGGGATTATGAGGTGCCTTATCTTGCATGTGGGGAAGGTGTAATCGTTCCCATCCATATCCTGGCCGTGCGCCTCTGCCCACTTCACCTTTTTCCAGACGTCCACTCTATCAGGGTGTCCAGGCATAAAATCGGGGGGTATCGGTCCCGGGTTGAAGCTGTCATAGTCCTCCCCTTCGGGAGCAGGGATGTCATCATGCCAGTTGAATATCTCCCCCCCCTCTGTTGTAATGGGTTCTGTACTAACCACGACCATTAGGTCGTCATCATATGTAATGGGCTGATCTCCCAAGTTCTTTATGAAAAGTGTTACACTGACCTCATCACCAGTTTTTGGATAATCTTTGGAAAGTTGTATGTCCTTGGAGGTCACAACAGGGTTGGGACCAGATGGTCTGGTGGGGACGATGCTGATGGAAACATCCAGCTCCCTGAAACGATAATTATTCGCTGTGGAAAGCTCGCCTGTGGGGAGTGGTGTTATTCTAGCATAAATCCTGTGTATGCCAAGAGGGTAGGGAACAGACCATCCAGAAAGAATATAATACATACTCTCGTGGGGGGCCAAAACCCCGGGGGTTGTATCATTTGAAAACGGCTGAGGGGAGCCCACACCCACGTAATTATCTCTGTCGTAGAACTGAACCGTTATATTGGACTCGGGAACAGGTTGGGTGCCCAGGTTTGTAATAGTGGCAACTAGGTCTATTGTTTCTCCTACTAGAACCTCATCGCTCTGCTGACCATATCTTAAAAAGTAGAACTCCTCTATTGCAAGGTCTGGCAAAAGAGCTGCGGGTGGGGCTTCCAGCACTTCTGAGAACACAACACTCTTCTCCCCAGTGGTCTTCTCATACACCACTTTTACATGCAGAGGAAATATTACATTGGAGGGTAAAACTTTGCTCCACGTCTCCCCGGGGCTCCAGAGCCCGTTCCCGTCCCAGACCCCCACTCCAGTGATGTTGTTATCACAATCTGTGGCCAGGAATGGGGAACCAGGGACGTCAACACCGCTAGCATTTTTTATGATAACGGTGGTTCGTGAGGTTCTCAACGAGTCCCCAGCGGTGTTCTCTATAAATATTATCACGCTGCCGGTGGCGTTTTTTGTATATCCGGAGGAGAGACTGACATACACGCTCTCCACCTCTTTCACGTTCCCGGCCATATATATTGCCACTGAGGAGACCAGCATCACTGCTATACCAACCATTAGGACGGTTCCCATGGTCTCACTCACACCTTCTCTCTCCCTATATCTATTCATACACACCCTCCTTTATTGATTGATCATGATATCCCACTAATTACAATATCATCTAGATATATTCCGTAAAACATACTCGGGTCCTGATAATGCTCGTACTCCTTTATACCCGCAAGTGGGTAGCCGTTTGTGACAACCCTGAATCTTATTTGTATGGTCTTCCCACGATAGGCTGTTAGATCACCGTGGAACCTTGTGAGGCTTTCAGAATTTACCCAGTAGTTAGCTTCCTCCGCCGTCATGCTGTCATCCGGAATGCCCGTATACGACTTTCCATCAATAATCCCATCAGAAGAGTCATCTTCTGTACCTGAGACACCCCAACCGATCCTAGCGCCGTTGTGAAGCGTTCTCCATGTTTTCCAGTTGTCAGTAGATATTTCAACCCTCAGGCAGTCTGGGGGAAAACCAGAATCTTCATTTATGTTAAACCTTACGTAGAACGTTAGCCTGGCCCATCTGGCATTGGTGAGGTCAACGGGTCTCATATAAAGAGAACAATCCAATCCGGGTTTAAGGCCGTAGGTTCTATCACCGAAATACCAAAAGTGGCTTCCAGAATGCGCTATAGACGAATCCTCTGCAAGGTATCATTGATCGGCGTCATCGGTTAGTGGAATTTTGGAATCTTTACGGCTTACCTTTACTTCAACGTCATCAATAAACCAACCTTCCCCATTTCCCCACGTGACAGAAATATAAAGAAACATGATCTTAACATGTTCTATCCCAACAAATTTGGTAAGGTCTACCGACACCTTCTCCCAGTCATATCTTCCACCAGCGGACACACCGTTGTAAGCCCAGAGTACTCTTCTTCCATAGTCATCATATCTATAGCTGCTTAGGTTTATGTTCCCACTATATTGTCCCATTGGTATGACATAACGATATTTCCACGACACACCATCCGCAGAGGTGCCTACGAGTATCACTCCACCATTCCCAGCCGTATCCATCTGATATTTCTGGTAATAGGTCAGTTTGGCGGTTAAAGCACCTTTTAACGAGAACTCTTCTGTTATGAGGTACCTATCATTCTCTCCCACAACATCAGGGGCCCTTGTACCCCCCTCAGGTGGAGGGGGCTCTCTTCCAGACCAGAAGGATAACGGCGCTGAATGCGCCTCCTCTGTGGTATTTACAAAGCCGCCTATCTCCGACCAATCTTTTACAATTTTAGTGTACTGTTTTTGTGTTTCATCTAAAAACTCAAGTGCATTTTCGCCGTTGATTCTTACAATGGTAGATTCATGCTCCCAACCAGTGGTAGTTCCCCCCTCTAAATCATCATAGAAGAAATATACGGGTATTATGACCCAGGGGTTGTTGTTTTCTTCAAAGGTTTCATCCAGATCGTTGTAGTAATCCATTCGTATGCTGATATGTCTCATACCGGCTAAGGTGGGGATCCAGAGAACCTCCAGCGTTGCGACACCCCCCGGGGGGAGGTATAGGTTATCTGTTTTCAATGTAAGATTTCCGTCGTAAATCCTCACAACACAGGAACCACCCACACCACCTAGATTTGCCACGATACCCTTTACCAGGTAGGAGTCACCCAATTGGTGAATCTCTTCCGATACATTTATATCAACGGTTCTAGCCACCATGTCCGGTTTATTGGAAAGGAGACCAAGGTCCCTAAATAACCCGAAGAACATCTCCACAACTTCCTGTGAGGAATTGGTTTCCAATTGAAATGGGAGTGTTATTGTTTCAGCCAAATACCCATAGTATCCGGAATAGTGGTAAATACCAACGGGGAACTCCTGTTCATTAGACACCCCCGTGAGGGTAACTTCCACATCCTCAGCAGATTCTCCTGTTAAATATGGGTTCTCCTCTCTAGGATTAATTGCCTCACCCATCACCCCCCTCCAGAAAGAACCACTCAATCCGTGAAAAGGTAATCTGTAGTCATCATCCACAGAGCCGGAGATGGATGAGAACTCTTTTCTTCCCAAAAAACTATCAATTGCAAGATGCTCTTTGAGGAAGGGATTAGAGATTACCCCCTCATTTATACCAAGATCAGTTAGCATTGAGCCAGATATTATAACTATTTTCGGAGTAATGTTGGATATATACGCACTTTCCTCGTAGGACTTAGTTAGATACTGAGTTATATACGAGGTGTCATTGGAGACAAGAGTTTCAACAAGCGGAGGGGACAAATCATTTTCCGGAAGGACCCAGATAACGGAGGTGTACCTCATTAGAACGTCAATTGAGGGCCCCTCGCTGAAATAAAACTTTCCACTTTTGTAGACATTTTTAACAGTGTATATGTCATACGCATAGTTGTATCTGTCAAGTTCTTCTGCTATTAGATGCGCTATATCCTCCATTTGATATACAGGGGGAGGGATAGTTCCTTCAACGACGTCCCAATTTGAATATGGCAGATTTGTGGGGTCATAACTCTCATCATCATCCACCAGTAGTATTCTCTTTTCTATTACAAGAGAGGTTACTGTGGTGGGTGAATACGATATGTCATTGTTCTTCTCATTGATCTCCTGAATCACATGGAACGGGTCTACAACAACTCTGAAAGTAACCGTACCTTCCAAGGTGGCGCGCCACGTCTTTTCACATATAACCTGTCCTCCTCTACCAGGTATGTTTATTATGTCTTGCGGGTTGTCAATACCGTCAGGGAATCTAGAAGGAATTCTTCTCTCTAGGTTGTCTTCACCGATAACATAGAAGCAAACGGTGGTTGATACCGCAGTGGGTCCGTTGTTTCTTACCCACACCCTCAGAAGTATGTCGTCCATATACTTTGGAGTCTCAACCCCTTCTGGGAGGATCATTTCCATCCTTACTATTGCAAGGTCATCTCCAATCTCAATCTCCCAGCCAAACCATTTAAGGACGCTAGCCACCAGGTTTATTCTCTCATTAAGGTAAATAACTGTTGTGAGGTCAAAGAAGCTCCATAGGATCCTGTAGGCGTCTGTTTCTACCCCAGTTTCAACAAAGGCAGTATCAGGCCCAATTATAGGATCTTTTGACACTCTACCTGCCAAAAGTGCACCTTCAGGAATCTCGTCCCCCTCTCTATACTTTACCTCAGTAAAGGTTTCCCCCTCTGCGGAAACGTTGAGAGTCATTATGCCGGAGAGGGGGAGGTCAGTAACGTTATCTCCCTCCACCCCGTAGTAGTGCGCTACGGGGGGTGTAAGCAGGAATAAATCCTTTAAGTACGTATAATCGTATAGTAAGGTTCTCATAAGTGCGCTTTTCTCATCTGGAGGAGTATATGTAGAGAGGTCCACGTAAGATTCTGAAGTAAAGAAGTTGGGCAGAACTCCCCTTCCAATAATCCAAACGTTTTGGTAGTTGTCAAGTGCCATTTTTACATCCTGAAGATTATTGTACAAAACAGGTGTGGGGTTATTCCCAACCACCCATATAATCACGTCATACTCCTGAAGAGCAGGAACGTCCACCTCTGTGGGTTGTGGATAATCAAACTTGGGTGCCCAGATAAGGGACTCACTTCCAAGCAACCTAACCTGAGAAGCGACAAAAACAAGGTCGGGAGTTATCCCTGCTCCGGATAAGGATTCTATGATGACTGTTGTTCTATCCCCCTCTGTACCCGAAGTAGCACCGTCATCGTCAACCACTAAAATTTTAGGAGTTACCTGGATGTTGAGAATGTTCAGATTATCCTCGTCCTTATCTCCGTCCAGGAAGGTATAAACCTCCTCTGGGGGAGTACCTATCTGGTCAACTGGCTGAACTGTGAAATTGGCCTGGTTGCAGTCTACAGCAAAATAGAGAGGTATGATGTTACTCCCCTGAAATATATCTGCAGACCACCGAAATTGAAATGCGATCCTTCCAGAAGCAGGAATAGCAAAGTTTCTTATCTTAACTGTGGGAAAGGTGGTATCATTTCCATAGGGGTCCTGCCCGTGAGTAGACGCCCAATCCTGCGGGTCTTCCCCCTCCGGGACCTCCGGGATGTCATCGGTCCAGTAAAGGCTTTTTCTGTTTTCTCCAAGATTCACCATTCTGATGGGGTAAAGAGACATAACAAAAAGGAGGTGATGAGATGGAAGTACGGGAGAGGGACCTAGGTTTTTAACATAAACGGTGATTGTTATGGTCTCCCCCTTTTTGGGATACCTGTTGCTGAAGAAGATGTCTTCTACAGAGACAGCGGGATTGGGCCCCTCCCCGGGGTTGAAGAATTGCTGAATGGTAACGTTAAACCGGAAGTAGTTTTCATTGTTGAAAAGATATGCCTCCCCACCCAATGCGGGAAGGACCCTAGCCAGTATTATGTGGGAGCCCAGGACTGTTGTGGAGAATCCTCTTTTAATGAAGGTTATGCTCTCTCCCGGAGAAAGCTGATAAGGCACCGAACCCAGTATTCCATCTCCAGATGTAGTGGAATTTTTAATTGGGATCTTCTCCAACAAGGACCCGTCAAGGTAAAGAAAGAGCTGGATATATGCTGTGAGAAGTGGTTGAGCACCCCTATTAGAAACTACAATTTTAATGTCAGCTACACTTCCCTCAATAAGTAGATAGCTTCTTCTGTTGTATCTTTCTAGAAAAACATCCTCCACCACTAGGTCGGGTTTTGTTAAAGTTGGGGGTAGCAGGGAGTTTGTGTAGGAGTATACCACTCTCCTTCCCCTAGAATCGTCAAGAACAACCCTAACCTCAATTTTTTCAATGTCCGAAGGCACAGAGGTAAGATTGTGGGAGAAGCACTCTCCTATCTCCCAGAGGTTGTCCCCATCCCATACCCCAATACCGGACGTGTTATACTGACACTCGCTTCCAGGGAAGATCTGCCGATACCCTTCCGAAGACACAATAACTGTTATATGATTTAGTTCCAAGGGCTTTCCAGAGGTGTGTGTAATGGCTATGTATGGTTCATTCAACACAACGACTTCGGAGTAGAATCTCTCCACGCTTATGGATTCCGAAGCTGGATGGTTCATTACGAAGGTAAGGATAGCTGCGCCAGCAATGGTAGAGGAGACCAAGAGAAGGATGGTTCCCATAGCCTCTGAGACGCCCCACACATACTTTGTTTCTCTCATAGGACCCCCTGAATATAATTCATTGGGGGAGATATGAGAGGTGTTTAAAAAAGAGGGGGAGATAAATATCAGATAAATATCAGTCCTCTACTGTGAAGCTACTCTCCCTGTAATCATCGTAAAGCGATCTCTTTTCCGGGTTCAGCAGGATCTCTTTCGCCTTGTTTATCCTAATCATCATCTCCTTGGCTTCATCAGGTTCTATGCCCAAGGCTGCTGCTCTATCGGGATGATATTTGGCGGCAAGGATTCTATACGCTCTTTTTATCTCTCCTTCTGACGCATCTGGCGAGACCCCTAGGACGTCGTATAGGTCATAATCAAAATCAAATTCATCGGAGAGATCAGTAGCCGAAGAGGTTGTTGTTCTATAATTATTCTGAGCGTAGCCAGTTTGGGCAAACCCACCCATCTGGTAAGCTGCACCAAACGGAAATGTGGGGGTGAACACCTCCTCCCCACCACCTTCAACTTCCATCATCACCTCTTCTTCCCCGCCCTCTTCTAGATCAAATGAGACCTCTTCCATTTCCTGAACTTCTTCTCCTTTCTCTTCCACTGCCACCTCTTCTTCCTCTTTCTTGCTTCTCTTAGCACTAACAACGGTAATAATAACGATCAAAGACACTACAGCGATGATGATATAGTAAAGGAAGGGGGGCGAAAGGTACTTAGAGAGCATTTCCAGAATTCCTGAGGCTGTGGAGGTTTCGTTAACGGGAAGAACCTTCACAGGAAACGTTACCCTTACAACATTCCCGTAGCCGTCATCCACCTCAAGGGTGATGTTAAAGCATCCTTCGGGAAGAGAATGAAGGGTAAGTATGGGGGAGGTTTCCGAGTATGGTCCCTCCACATCGGATCTCCATCTAAAAGTTAGATGGTCCCCATCGGGGTCATAGGTTTCCGACGCATCTATTGTTAGACTATCTGTTTCCTTTACCTCAAACGAGGGTCCTTCACCCACAACACTCCTACCATTAACTACAATTACAGGAGGTGTGTTTACCTTTATCTGATAGGCGTCGGAGACCAAAACGTTCCCCGCAAGATCCTTAACTCTGAACTGTACGAAATTATTATAGGAACTTCTTAGATGGAGCAAAACTGTCAAGGTGGCATGATAGTCGTCCTGCGCCGTGATGTTGTCAACAACTATCCAGGATGTAAAATTGGTGAGGCCATCTGTGCTGTACCGATATTCAAGGGTTGTGAAGTTCAATCCAGAACCTCTTACGTCATCCTCAACGTCTATCATAAACCTCACAGAGGTATTGTGCATTATCTGTTCCTGAGACGGCAGAGGGTTAAGAAATCTTGGGGGGGTTGTGTCCACATATATGGCCAGTGGAGATGTTTGAAGAACGTTTCCAACGTTATCAGAAATCTGCCACATTATGAAATTATCAGATCCGTCTGTAAGGTTTGTTATATACTGTATAAGAGTTCCATTCTCAAAGGAAGCACCCATGGGGGACCTCCAGGTAGGAGCCCCCTCACCTTTCGTAAGGGCGTATCGTATGGAATCTTCATCCAGCCCCGAACCGCCTAGATCTTCAAAGTGAACCACGCACCTTATGTAGGTCGTATTGTACCAGACCCCCTCCAGTGGTTCAAGGATCGTCGCTTTGGGCTCTATGTTGTCCACTGTGATGTTGATAGTGGTTCCAGGACCGATATTTCCGACGCGGTCAACTGCTGCGATGGTAAGGTTGATTTTTCCCGCCCTTGGTAGGTTTACTCTCATTCTGTTATGTGCTGATATGTTAAGCGGACCGTCCCCTATCCCTAAAAGATACTGGGAGATCCCGCTTCCAATGTCTCCACCACTATCCCAAGTAAGATAAACCTGAAGGTCATTATCAAACAGAGAAGGGGGATCAGTAGCGCAGTCAGGATGCATTCTGAGGTTTCTGACAGGATTTGGTGGAGTCGAGTCAATATTTAAGGTGAAAGTGTAGGGGCTTCTGAGATGGGGTGCTGCAAGGCCTGTGATGGATATGGTATAAGTGACGTTCTGCCCTGTCACAATAGGGGTTGTAGTCGAGATGTTCAACATGCCGTCGGGGGGCGGCTCATAAATAGACAATTCTCCCGCACTACAGTTGAGAACGAATTTATAGTATTCTGGTGAGGGGACATAAAGGATCGGATCCTCATACCGCAGGCGAAGTCCGCCAATGTGGAGGGTATAATTACCACTTACCCAGTCTCCAATGTACACTGTTTCTTCCCTCTCACCCTTGATCTCTAGACTGCCTGAGAGGAAAAGTGTCCCTTTCACCCTGAATGCATTGGAGACCTCTAAGGAATCCCCTCCCTCCACTGTAGATACATTGATCAGAACGCTTTTGTAATCGGTAGCACTCCAGTTCCATGTAAATAGAACGTAAAAGGTTAGTTTGAAGAGTGAGAGAGGCACGCTTTCAATAACCTCACACCCGAGATATTCTATGTATCCCCCCTCATCGGAGGAATTGTCCTTCCAATCCCCCATACTTCTATTCCAGTGAAGGTGAATGTTGTAAGAATAGGGGGCTAGGGTTAGATTGACAGCTTCCACCTCCCCGGGGGGGATGCCGTGTACATTTACAGTGAGGTTGTAGGTGCGATACATGGCGAAACAGGTTTTTCCATTAACCCCCTCTGAATCCATCTCAAAAGAGAGAGTGAATCCTCTCGTATTAGTGGCAGATCCATTAATTACAATGGGGGAGGTAGATCCCCATAAAAGAAGAGGTGCCAGTGTGAGGAGAATGACAACATGGTTTATGTTAGTGCGCTCTCTGACACCCAGTTGATTCATGATTTGCCCATAGTGGAAAAAGGTATTTTATACTTCTCATACCGGTGTGAAGATTGAGAATCTCGTCAACCCCAGTTATATAGCTCGGAGGGTGAAGGGAAGAGGGGAAAAATATTTTATCTTTGGTCCTTTATTTACCTGTGGTAATAGGAGCACAGGAGAATTTTCTATGTTAACGGAGATAACGAATCTTTATGGCCTGGAGGTAATAACAAACAGAGGGGTCTCGCTTGGAACCATTGACAGGATAATCATTGATATGGACAGCGGGGAGATTTACGAGTTTGTGGTGACCAACACGAATCCAGAGCTTGTTGAGGGAGGCCTTGATGTGGGAATACCCTTCCGCTGGGTCCAGTCTATTTCGCGTGTAGTTTTGCTGAGATACTTCCCGGGGAAGATCAGAAGAAAGGCCACATTTGAGGGGGGCTATCCTAGAAGAACCCGTAGGAAGCTCAGAGTGGTTAGAAAGCCATGGGGGGAGGGTGGAATTTCTAGGACAGGGTGGCATTAAGAGCAGGGGGTATTGAAGGATGGGGTTTGACAATCTCAGCAAACTGGAGAGGGATCTTTACGAGTACATAAAAAGAAACGATTTTGTTTCAACCCCTTGGTCTACAGCTAGAGCTGCCGCCCATTTTGGCGTGAGCAAGGAGGAGATATATAAAGCTCTGGCAAACCTCACAAAAGAGATAAAGGACAACATCTGGATATACTATCATGATGGTGCTTTGAGAGTGGTGGCGGAGTAATGAGAACCCCCGCCATGGGGGGTAATGATATGGTCATAGCTGAATATTTTAAGGGGGGATTGCGACTTAGCATAGAGGAGGCAGAAGGTTTTTTAGCAAGACACATGGGAAGGGTTCTGAAGGACAGCGTGTGTTTAAACCCTGTAGAGTCGCTTTATGCACTTGAGATGGGCTGGATTGAGGGGATATCAGTTAGCGGAGAGATGAAAGATCTTTCTTGGTATTTAAAAAACCTTACTAGGCGGGGGGAAAGGCCCCTTCACATATATATTATCTATCGGGATTTAAGAAGAAGGGGTCATGTGGCCATTTGGAGTGGTGATTGGGAAATAGAGGTTCTGAGCAGAAAAAATGCACCGAAGACAGTGAAATGGAATGTAATTCCTTTCGCTTACAGGGAGTATGTCCCTCTTCCGAAGGTCTACAAGGAACTTAGGAGGTGTACATCCCTCAAAAGAGAGCTCCTTTTTGCCTTTTACGATACAGAGGGTGATGTTACCTATTACCGTGTCTCCCCCTTCCATTGGCAGAAAATACCAGCTGGCCGTAGGGCCTCATCATGGACGGGGGAAATCGTGAGTTTCAAAGAGCTTGCTGTACATCTTTTTAAAGGTGAGGTTAATGGAAGGATGAGATGGATCCTCTTATTTATGGACAAAAGTGAGGAGAGGTATTTGAAGGGGGATGTTGGAAAGGTTGGCTCTCTTTCACACCTTTATTCCTATATCTCTGAGAGGGGATATGTGGTGCGTTCGGGACTTAAATATGGTGCTGATTTTAGAATATACCGCACCTCTCCAGATATTGCCCATTCATCTTATCTTCTCCGGTACATTGGATCAGCAAGGCCCAGAATTAAAGCAATGGACCTGTTAGCTGCCGCTAGGATCGCACATGGTGTTAAAAAAGAATTAATCCTAGCATTTGAAAATAAAGAAAATGTTGGGGAGGGGGATAATACTGCCCCCTACCTCTTTCTTTCTCTTCGCTGGATCAGAGTCTGATTACTTCTTTTTGCCACCTTTCTTCTTCTTTTTCTCTTCCGTCTTTTTCCCCTTCTTCTCCCCTTTTTCCCCCTCTTCCTCCACCTTTTCCTCCTCCTTTTTGATCTTCTTTTTCTCAGGTTTTTTCTCTGGTTTCTTCTCCTTTACCTCGCCCTTTTCACGGCGGAAGAGGTCAACAATGGGTTCAAAGCCAAGCTCGCCCTTATAGTACCAACTCCATGCAACGTATATTACGATGAGGGCTACAATTATCCCAATAGCCCAATAGGTTATGGTGCTCTTCTTCTCCGTTACCTTTATTGTATGCTCGTAGACGTTGTTTGTCTCATCGCTCTCCAGAACAGTGTCTGCGGGATCAATCTCCACTTTCACAACCTTTGTGCCAGCAGTTGGCTCCTTCCAGACAGCCTTGAACTCATAGGTTTCATCAGGGCTCAGGGAACTTACGAACTCCTTCTTTATAGTCTTGCTACCCACTTTAACCCATATACTGAAGTTTTTAGCTTCTACACTGCCCTTGTTTGTGATATTCACCGTAATCTCTAGTTTCTCTCCCTCCTTGATCTTCCCCTCCTCCGGCTTGTACTCTACAAAACTTACCCGGAGATCTGGTCCGCGTACTTCAAGTGTGTAGTTGGTCTGGTCAGTGTATCCAGCAGAGTCAGTAACATTGAGGGTTATGGTGTAGAAACCAGGTTTGCTGTAGGAGTGATTCACGATCTTTCCAATAGCACCCTCGTCAGGATCAGGCGTTGTCTTGTTCTGCTCCCACCATAAGCCGTCGGAGGCATCAAAATCCCACAGATATCTGGATAGATCATATACCCAATCCTCTGGTTTCTCTCTTGGGTCATAGGACTGACTGCCATTAAACTCAACCTTTTCATCCACGTCAACAGCATTTTCTGTACCAATAGGTTGTATAATGGCAACAGGGGGTGTCCTGTCCCTCACAACGAAGTTATGAATGGTATAAATGGAATACCTTCCAGCGATGTCTGTAACGTTAAGGGTTATGTTATACACACCGGGGTCCCGGAAGACGTGATATACCACGTCTCCTGAGAGTATACCTGTTCCATCACCGAAATCCCAGACGTAGGTGTCTATTTCAGTATTATCGCTGCTTAAAGTAGCGTTAAATGTGAGGGTCTCATCCTCATCCGCTGAAGAGACATTCACGCCAGTCTCATTTTGGATGAAAGCAGTAGCTTCGGGGGCCTGTCCATCGGCATATATTACAATCCAGTCCTCAGATTCCAAATTGGAGGAGTCAACAACCTTGAGGGTAATGTTATATTCCCCATCCAGGGAGAAGGTGACGTTAAGCCTCTCACCGTAGAATTCACCAACCCTCGGGACCTTCCAGGTGAAGTTTACGATGTCACCTACTGGATCGTATGACTCCTTGGCGCTGAGATTAAGCGGATCGTCAAGGTTAAGAACATAGTGCTTCTCTTCTCTATAATGTAGGGCATCAGGGTTCACGATGGTGATCTTAGCTACAGGAGGCTCTTTTATCTTAGCAGTAAAGGAGTATATTCTGTAGGCAGTGAATATGGACACATTTCCCTCTTCAATAACCCCAATCTCATCGTTGAAGTTGTGAAGGACCTCATAGTCAGATGGTAGGAAGAACTTAAGGCTTTCTCCATCATCAAGGGAGAGCACGTCCACCTGTACGCTCTCAGGATTTGCGAAGCCCTCCTTCACTACGTACTTATAGGTGAAAGTAACGACAGGCATATCAGTGTCCATTACAGGGCCGGTGATATCTGACACATCCACCTCAAATCCATCCCCCTCTGAATACTCATAGGCGTTTCCGTTCACCGTAAAGTACCCATCGGTGAAATAATGTCTTGGCCCAAGGGACTTCAGATAATCAGCAAATCTCTGCATCTCTGTCTCGTCTATTACGTTGTCGCCATTGCCCAGGGAGCGATCTATTTGCATGAGCGGATTCCCAGCAGTGTAGTTGAGACCGTAAAGTTTTGTTGTAGGAGAGAGGGTCCATCTCTGAACAACAGTACTGGTGTTGAAGTCTTCACCGAAATGAACCTCTGTTTCAATTACATCCCCTGCTACCTCTTGAAGAACGATGTTTGTATCCATCCATGTTGGATCGGAATTGGAGATTGTGATATCTGCGATGTAGGGTCTGTAGCCTGCTCTTTCAACGATCAGTTTGAAGTGTGAGGGATAGACCTTTATCCGGAAAATGTAATTTCTCACAAATGAGTCTGCATCTGGAGTAACCAGGTGATTGTAGTTCACATCCCAGAGGCTTACCTTTATATCATTCAAATAGGCACCCGTGGAATTCTTTACTTTACCATACACCAGGTAGCCCGTCCCAGTTGGTCGTGTGAGGGTGATGTTCTGTTGGAAATCGTTGGAAAAGACGATATATCGGGAGTCATAGTTGTAGCCGCTAGCATCTACAAGAATGTGGTATCCACCGCGAGGTAGGGAAAGGGAATAATATCCCGAAGCGTTGGATGTGGTTGAGATGGTATACCCCGAGGAATGGGCGGTTATGATCGCCCCGGGGATTGACTCATTGTCTCCGTTCTTTACATACCCATAAAATTCTATTTCACCAACAACCTTCTCAACCCCTATTTCCACGTTTACTGTCTCATCAGGTTTGATGTAGACTACCCCGGGGGAGATGTACTTCACCCGATAGCCTTCAGGATGAAGAGAGATTACATATGAACCGGGTGGAAGGCTTACAGAAAAGTACCCAGTATCATCCGTATATGCTGTATATGTGTGGCCCCAATATGCGGAGGTAATTTTCACTTCAACATTCTCCACAGGCTGGAAGCGGTCGTCCAGTATATACCCCTGGAGGGTTCCAGCACCTGAGCCAGCACCTGTAGTGGGAATGAAGAACATCCCCACAAAGAGCATAGCAACGCTCACAAGCGCCCACTTATTCCATCCAGTTCTACTGCTCATCCCTATTTCCTCCGTTGAAAACTCTTTTTAACTCTGGCACTAATGCACAGTGAATGCAGAGAAGTGCAATGGGGTTTTCATATTTATATATTTCCGATTGCCCCCCTTACGAGAAGATATTTCTTTAAAAAAGGAAAACTTATCCTGCAAAAGTACAAATGACTATGTTGATAAATAAAGATAGGGGGGCTAGAATATTATAAAAAAAGAAAAAAAGATTAAAAAAGAACGGTTGCTTACCACAACCGTTCCATATGGAATCTAACCTCCTCGTTTTCTCTCCCGGTTCACCAGAAGTATGGCCAGTGTGCCCAGTATGAATATAAAGAACATTGGATCAAAACCGGGAGTTGCCACTCCCCTCTCCCTGACGAAAAGGGCGTATTCGAGAGGTAACGCCAATGCACCCTGTTCTTGAGCCTGGACCGAAATAAGTTCTACTTTTATTGTTGTAACATCGTTCACCCAAATATCCCATCTCTGCTCCGTGGCTATGGAAATGGTGACTACCTCTTCCTGGTTTGACTGAACCCTTATCCTAGGATTGCCCATCTGGACTACCCACTCCTTCTTTGTGAGGTCTTGATAGTTAAGTATTTTCAGGGTCATTACGTCTGGTCCGTTGCCGTCGTTTTTGATCTTTATGTCAAAGTTCAATGTAGAGCCGGGCTTAACCTGCACATAAGGTTTCTTCACAGAGAGAGTAAATCGGTAGAACTGTTTTATCACAATGGTCCCCTGAACCGGGTCAACAGGGCCCGCGAGCGCCCCGGGGATATATCTCCAGCGTCCAGATATTGTTAGCTGCCCATCCTGTCCGTAGGGTGTCTCAGGGGGCACCTTTACAGTGGCCTGGAAGGTTTTTGCCTGCCTGTCCTGCTTCATAAAGATGAGTGTGGAGGGGGATAATGTCACTGGCCAGCCCCCTGCAGAACCTTGAAGGGTGACAATACACTTTTGAACATTGGGCTGCCAGCTTGCTTGGCACGTCACTCTCCCATGGAATACCACAATTCCTGACTGTCCTGGGGCGACCTCTGCCTCTCTAGAAGGATCATCCAATGATATGGTAACTGCCGGTGCAAGAACGGCAGAGGCCTCCTTCTCTTTGGTCTCAGAGGGGAGGAGGAGACCTATACTGGAGAATATTATCAGAAGCCCCAAAAACATCTTCAAACTTCTCGCGCGTCTTCCCATACAGTTCACCTCTTGAGGTTATTCCTCCTTATCATTTCCGCCTATATATTCCTTATCTCCAGTGGAGGGAGATTTTCCCTTCCACTCCAATAATGTATATTGTCCTGGTCCCTATTTAAGACTTTTGCTTTCATTTATAAAGCCAGTTTTAAAAAAAAGGGATGTGGGTGCGTTGTTATAAGTTTTTGGTCCGCTAAAGGTTGCCTCATTTTTATTAAGCCGGGTGCGGCTGTGGTGTGTCTAGAAGGTCGGGGAATCTTTTCATATCGCTTTCAATCTCCTCATTGAATATGTCTGCGAGTCTCCTTATGAATGCTTTCTTCTTTTTTGAAGTGGAAGTGAGAGCAACCTCAAGGACCTCTTTTAGGTTTCTTACGGGAACTACCTCAATCTTCTTCTCGCTCTCCTCATCCAGCAAAACGTCCTTCATGTTCCCAGCTGGTATAATGACCTTTTGTATTCCTGCAGCTATGGCCGCCTCTATTTTTGGGGTAATGCCACCCACAGGGAGTACCTCCCCTCTTACAGAGAGGGAACCTGTCATGGCAACTGACATGTCAACACCAATCCCTTCAAGTGCGGAGATGACGGCGGTTGCAATGGATATTGAGGCAGAATCCCCCTCCACCCCCTCGTAGGTACCAATGAACTGAATGTGAATATCGTAATTTTTTATGTCTTCGCCGGAGATCTTTTTTATCAATGCTGACACGTTCTGGACAGCCTCTTTTGCTATCTCACCTAATTTTCCGGTGGCTATGATCTTGCCTTCATTTCTTGATTGGGCAGGTGTAATCTCAGCCACAACACGGAGTACCAAACCGGCATATTCTGACATCCCAGTATCCGCGCCGAGTATGGCGAGCCCATTGACGGCCCCTACAATACTTCCACTGTTTATTATGTCGTTATACTCCCATTTCTTTCTCACCATTCTTTCAGCTACCTGTTGCTCTAGGGGTTTGGCGAAAACCTTTGCCTCAATAACGTCTTTTCGTGTCACCAGCTTCTTCCCTTTCTCTCTCGCCACATCTCCCGCAGCTCTAACAAGTCCACCGAGCTCTCTTAAACGGAGGGAGAGTTTACCCCGGCTTCCCGATCTCCTCTGGGCTTCTCTTATGATTTCAGCAATGGCATCATATCGGAAGTGGGGTATTTTTCCGTCCTTTTTTACTTCTTGGGCTACGAATCTTACGAGTTTCATCCGGTTTTCCTCAGTGTCGTCCATGAGGGTATTCATGTAAACCTCATATCCATACCCTCTTATCCTGGATCGCAGGGCAGGATGCATTCTCTCAACGGAATCAAGATTTCCGGCGGCTACGAGGATGAAATCGCAGGGTACTGCCTCCGTCTTTACCATGGAACCCGCACTGCGTTCACTCTGGCCTGTAATGGAGTATTTCTTCTCCTGCATTGCTGTAAGGAGGCTTTGCTGAGATTCCAGACCCAGAATACTGATTTCATCTATGAAGAGGACCCCCTTATGTGCTCTATGAATGGCTCCCGGCTCCACCCTTTCGTGAGCAGGTGTGACCATATCTCCAGATTGATAGGGATCATGTCGTACATCACCCAAAAGCGCTCCTGAGATAGCCCCAGTAGCATCTATAAAGGGTGGTTTGTCTCCTTTTTTGTGAGTGACAAGCAGTTTTGGGATCTCTTTTTCAAATTTATCAGAATAAGAGAAAAAGCGGAAAAATATCATGAACGCAAGGGAGAGGAGAATACCCCAGAAGAGATATTGCATGCTCTTTGTATAGATAACGGTTAGGAAGGAGAGAAAGAGAATTATCATTACAACCATCCTTTTAAACCAACTCTCTTTCTCCCTGAGTTCTTTAAGTTCATCCTTCTTAGCTTTAATGATTTCCTTCCCCTTCCCAGCGGGAACCACCCTTATTTTTGGCTGATTGGGATCATCGTGATTGGGGTAGACCAATATGTCCTCCAGGTCCTCATCGGGTAAAAGCTCTGCCATGGCTTTAGCTAACATTGATTTTCCTGTACCCGGGTCACCGATTAAAAGAACGTGACGTTTTTGCTTCGCAGCCTTCTTCACGACCTTAACCGCCTCATCCTGGCCTATCACCTGGTCAACGAGCTTTTCCGGTACTTTGATGTCTTTTGTGGACCTGATGCCTTTGGACTTCAGCCATTGGCTCAGGCTTTTCACCGACTCAATTTTGTCCATTTTCTCCCACCGATGTCTGAGGGGAGGAGATGTCTTCCATAAATATAGTTTTTTATATGACATTGACAATCAATGAACACAAACCGGAGGCAGTGCCTTGCCAGTAATAGATTTAAATAAGGAGTATCTTAAGAGGTTGCTTCAGGGCCTTCCCCCCAATAAACTCAACTGGGAGGAGATTAGAAGGAGTGTACCCATGATGGGGGCCTCTTATGAAAGAGAGGATGAGGAGAGCATCTCTTTTGAGTTCTTCCCAAATAGGCCAGATCTTTATTCAGCTGAGGGTGTGGCTAGGGCATATAGAAGTTTCGTCACATCCGAACCGTTCTCTCCAGACATCTATCGGTTGGTGGATAAATCAGGGGTTAGAGTTGTTGTGGAGAAAAATGTGCTCTCCGTTAGGCCCTATATTGGGGGGGTTTTAGTGGAGGGTGTGCAGATAGATGAAGACTCTCTCCTCTCCCTCATGAACCTGCAGGAGAAACTTCATTTAACCCTGGGCAGGGGAAGGAAAAAGATGGCAATAGGGGTTCATGACTTTGCTCCAATACAGCCCCCCTTTAGATACCTAGCAGTTAAACCAGATGAAATAGAATTTTTACCCCTTCAAGGGAGCAGAGAGATGACCCTGCGGGAGATATTAATGGAGCATGAGAAAGGGGTTGAATATGCACATACTCTGGAGGGATTCTCACTCTACCCTATAATCATTGACAAGAAAAACAACGTATTGTCCTTCCCCCCCATTATAAATGGTGAATTAACAAGGGTGACTGAGGAGACAACGGACATATTCGTTGATTGTACAGGGACGTCTTTGAGAGCTGTTGAAGAGGCACTGAAAATAATAACCGCCCAGTTAATCGATCTCGGAGGTAAGGCAAAAAGTGTTGAGATTGTTTATCCCTCTCCTCCGCCCCCGGGGGCGACTGAAAAAATCGTGTCTCCTCCCTTTCAATGGGAGGAGATGAAGGTCCCAGTGGCGGATGCAAAGACACTTTTAGGGGTGGAAAAGGAGGATGGGTTTGAGGAGGCATTGCGGAGGATGGGATACACAGTAAAAGTTGAGGAGGGTGAACTTATAGTGAAAATTCCACCCATGCGTGTGGACATCCTGCATCCCGTTGACATATATGAGGATCTTGCTATAGGATTTGGTTACGATAATTTTTCGGGGGTTCTGCCTCACACACCCTCCATAGGAGAGGGAAGGGGAGTTATGCACCTCATAAACCTATTAAGAGAGGCCATGATAGGCTTGGGATATCAGGAGGTTAAGACCCTGACAATGGTGGATAGGGGGGATGTGGAGTTTTTAGAGGAGAACAATGAGATCGGGGTGGAGGTGATAAACCCACTTTCAGAAGAACATTCTGCGCTCCGCCCATCACTTCATCCCTCATTGCTTGGATTTCTGAAACTAAACCGCCATAGAGAGTTGCCCCAGAGAATTTTTGAGATAGGAGAGGTGGTAAAGGAGGGCGTGAATCATTGGGAGTTGGGTGGAATGGTCGTTCAGAAGGGGATAGGATTTACTGATGTAAAAAGTACTGTGGAGCACATTATGAGGGTGTTGAGCATAGAGACTAAGGTTGAGAGGGTAGACAAGAAAATTTACATCCGCGGTAGAGCAGCTACACTGCTCTCAAAAGATAACGTAATATTGGGGGATATGGGTGAGGTTCATCCAGAGATCCTTCATAGATATGAAATATCATATCCAACTGTATCCTTCAGACTGGATGTGGAGAGGATTTTTGAGATGTGGAGAGAGTAATAGAAAGACATACCGTGTCTCTTCTCACACGATCTTTTTAACCTCAAGGCGGTCTCTTAAAAACCGTCTGTATTTTGCAGGGAGTGCCTTGGGACTTAGTGATATAAGAACGACCTTCCCCTCTCTCTCCGCAAGTTCTTTTAAATGGTTGAGGAACCTCCTGATCCTTTCTGGCTCATTTTCCACCATGACGTTTTCAAAAGAGTTGAAAACAACCCCACCACTCCCCCCCTCCTCCCAGTAATCCATAACCTCCTGCAATATGCCTGAGAGGTCAGTAATTTTGTAGGCCTTTCTAGTATATTTTCTGGGACTGTCCTTTACTATCAGTATTTCGCGGGCAGGAACACCGGGGAGCTGTTCTCTCAGCCTCTCACCGGGAACCGGTGTAAAGTAGAGACCGCCCTTTATAAGCTCCCCTCTAAAATATTGAAACTGGATAGAGGTTGAGGGGAACTCCACAATGTTGAATGCCCCTTCAAGCCTTTTGTCTCTGGCAGGCAATTTGATGGCCTTTTTCTTTTGCTCAATTCTGTCTATCTCCTCTCTGGCCTGCCTGTATTTTAGAAGAACCCTTATTGAGAAGAAAAGGAAGAATAAAAGGGCAAATATTGCAAGGATAAGGGGTATTATTGCCATCAACGGACTATTTTTCTGCTCATATATAAAAGGTCCCATTCCCTTTGAGGAAGGTTTTATTAAACAATTAATCTGTAGAGGAATCCGATGAACACCGTGAGGGACTATAAGATAATAAACGACCCAGTGCATGGCGGCATAAGGGTGGAGGGTGTCATTCTGAAACTTCTTTCAACCCCAGAGGTGAACAAACTGTCTTTTATAAGGCAGTTGGGACTGGCTAACCTTGTATTCCCCGGGGCGAATCATACACGATTTGAGCATTCTTTGGGTGTTAGCTATCTGGCTGGAAGGATTGGAAGTGCACTCTCATTGAGTGAAGATGAGGTGAAAATATTGAAAGTTGCCGGTCTACTCCATGACCTTGGACATGGCCCTTTTTCACACACCCTTGAAGCTCTTCTGAAGAGGAGAATAGGTAGGGACCACATGGTGATAACTGGGGAGATTATCACCGGAAAGAGAGGGGGAGGACGGATACCGGAGATTCTTGAAGAGGAGGGAATAAACCCCGGGGATGTGGAGAACCTTGTTCTCTCAAAAGGGATGGCAAGGAGTGAGGAAACTCTTGAGGCGTACGTTGACGGTGGGGGGCAGGTATTTTTCAAGGGAAAAGAGTACCTAAATCAGGTGATCCATTCAGCCATAGATGCTGATCAACTTGACTATCTTTTGAGGGACTCTCATTACACTGGTGTAGCTTTGGGAATGGTGGACTTAACCAGACTTCTGAACACAATGGTTCTTTATCACAACGAGCTTATGGTGCACCGGAGAGGAATCCCTGCCTTGGAGGGGATGCTTGTGGCGAGGGACTTGATGTATAATGCAGTCTACTTTCACAAGACCGTGAGGATCGCTGAGAGAATGCTTGTTGAGGCTGTAGACAGGCTGGGAGAGGAGAGAATGAGATCGGTGTGGGATATGGTGGATGGGGACCTTTTATGTTATCTGAAGGGTGTGGGGGGATACCCCGGTGAGATTGCCCAGAGGCTTATGAAGAGGGATCTTTTCAAGAGTGCGTACATCCTTAGAAGCGAGAGGGTTGAAGATCACCATCTTGAAATCTTGAAGGAACTACAGAATGAGGATAGGAGGAGGGAAGTTGAAGAGGAGATACGAAGAAGGGTTGGTGGCAAGGAGGGGGATGTCCTTATAGACATGCCCATGGGTGAAGCTGCGGTCTCAGAACCGCGTCTGAGAAGGGCGGACATTAAGGTTCTGGATGAGAAGCCTATACCCCTCTCCCGGATATCCTCTTTCGCGAGAGCTCTTCAGTACCGCTATACGCCCTCTTGGTATTTAATGGTGGCTTGTGACAGGTCTATTAGAGAGGATGTTGCTAAAATTGCAGAAGGCATGATCTTCGGTTGAGAGGATGGTATGATGAGGAGAAGAAGTGAAGATATGGTAAGGAGAGGTGCTGAGGACATTAAGAGCATGAGGGTGAGAGGTGCAACACGCCTTGCTCTTTACGCGGCGGAGGTCTTGGTTAAAGCCATGGATATGGAGGGGGAGGAGGCTAATAGGGGGACCCTTGAGGACTTCTCAGTAATTCTTCTGAATAGTAGGCCAACAGCCATATCCTTATCCAATGCTCTCCGTTATATGCTTGAAATGGGAGGGGATTATGAGGGGGCCTCACTTCTCAAAAAGCTACAGGAGGCGTATGAGTCTCTCAAGTCCTACGTGGTGCTAGCACAAAAGAGGATAGAGAAGAATGGGGAGGGGGTGTTTGAGGGGAAAAAGAAGCAGACTGTTCTTACCCATTGCAATAGTCAGACAGCGATAGGGGTTATAAGGAGAGGTTGGGAGAGGAGTTATGTGGAAAAGGTCTTCTCACTTGAAGCCCGCCCAAGATATCAGGGCAGGATTACTGTAAAACAGCTATCCGCTTACGGTGTTGAGACAATAATGATTGTGGACTCGGCATGTAATTATTATATGGGTGAAGTGGACCGGGTAATCGTTGGCGCGGATACGGCATTCCCCAACGGGGACCTTGTAAACAAGATAGGCACCTCCCAGGTGGCGTTGATATCTAGGG
>JAGHBW010000215.1 GCA_021160765.1 Thermoplasmata archaeon | reverse complement strand
GAAGCAGGACCTTAAAACGAAGGTACCCCGTGGTGTTCTTCCCAATCCACCTCCACTCCCCCCTATCCACCCTCCACTTAACGCCGTCTATCTCACCATACCTGTTCCATGCGATCCCTTCAATCAACGTTCCCTTTCCCTTTACTGGCGTTGTGTTTGTAATGAAGCACTGCAGATCCACGTTCAGGTTTTTCACCCCCCTCACTCTAAGAGCCATTTCAACCGCCCTCCCTCCATCTACAAGCCCCCATCCCCAGTGTCTGTTCCAGAAGGGATCAACCTCCGGGAGGCTCGCATCCCCCCTCCTCTCTGCAGTGGCCCTCAGAATCTCCCTCACCTCTTTCGGGGTGAGATCCGGGTTTGCCTCCAGAATCAAAGCGGTGAGGCCAGCAACGAGAGGGGTGGCGTAGGATGTACCAGAGCCTCTTGGACCATATCCACCTCCACTACCATCCCCCCTCCTCTCATAGACCGCCTGAGTGATGTTTGTCCCCGGGGCAGTTACATCTGGTCGCAGCTCGTCGTAAGGGTCAGAATCCCCGTCATCTGTTCTTGGTCCCCTGGAGGAGTACCATGCTAGGAGGTCATCCTCCCTCTCTATCGTGTCCCTGTCATCAGAGGCAGCCACGATGATTGCGTCGGAGGAGGCGGAAAGCCCTGTGAAGCCGTTATTGTCTGGACCCTCATTGCCCGCAGCGTTGCTCACCACCATTCCCCGCTCAACAAGGCGGTCAAGCATCCTTGAATATGGGTCTGTCCCGTCGGATGGCCCTCCCACGTCTATTCCCCAGGAGATGGAGACGACCTCTATCCCCCTCCACTTCTCCCCTGCCCCCTGCCACGCCGTGTCCCTGTGTTCAAGGATCCACTGAAGCCCCTTCAAGGTGGCGTCGTAGAAGTCCTGAAATAGCTCCCCCGGGGCGTAGCCAATAACAGTTCCTATCCTGACCTCAACAAGCCTTGCCTCTGGAGCTGCCCCCATGTACTTCCCTTCGGGTGCTCCAGTACCCATGGCGATTCCAGAGCATGTTGTTCCATGCCCGTTTGTGTCATCTGCGTTGTAGGTACCATCCCTTGGGGTTAGGGGAGTGTTGGGCTTTGTGAAATCAACCCCACCGAGCCATTTTCCCTTGAGGGAGGGGTGTGAGTCATCCACACCGGTGTCCATAACAGCTATTGAGATACCATCACCCCTGTATCCAAGGTCCCATGCGGTGTTGGGGGAGTAGACCTCCGAATCCCTCACCTTTGCGTTAGGGCACGCTATATGGGAGGTGAGGTGGGGGGTCCCCGGGGGGAAGATCATGGCAACAAAGTCTTTATCAGCTAGTGAGAGTACCCTGTTTGTTGGGCCTGAAACCTCTATTGTTTCAATCTCCCCATATATCTCCCCGACTTTAAGTCCCATGGATTTTATGTACCTTATATGGGTGGAGGTGGGGGGAGTCTTCAGGCAGAGAAGGAAATAGGGATAGGAAGAATTCCTGTCAATCACGTCTGCAAGGCCATCACCATTCCTATCAAAGACGCTTCTCTCCCACCAGGGTGTCTCCTTTCCTCCCACAACAACAATTCTCTTTTCAACAGAGAGCTGAATTACAGATCCTTCGGAAGGTATAGGAAGCCCGGATGCAATAATGAGGATAGAGAAGACGAGTGGGTAAAGAAGGAGGAGGAAATTCAGTGGACGTCTCATATTTTATCAGGAAACCATCAACCCTTTTTATTCCTTCGCCAAATTCCTCTTCATGGAATACTTTTTTCTCCTGCGGTAAATGGCAAGGGCAACTATTGTGATGATAATTACGGTTATTGGGATCAATATGGGAGAGAACATCCTAACAACCGCCCCTACCTTCACCTCTTCCCACCTTACGGTGAGGTATTTATCCTCAGGTGTCCAATTCCTGTACTCCACTTTGGCTACCACGTAGCCAAACTCCCTCCGTACCTCAAATCCCTTAAGCCCGCTTGTGTACATGCTACTTGGGATTTTGAACTCAAACAATGCATGGTCTATGGGCCTCCCCCACGCTCTTGCGGTGCCTATTATGTAGTCAAACCGATATACGATCTCCGTGTTGAGGGATGAATCGTAAATCATGTAGTCCCTTCTGTACTCTATCTTTACTGTTTTCTCTTCACCTGGGGAGAAGCTAAGCGAGAAGACCATGCAGAGCTGGACAATGTACCCTCCTGTGGGGTTTCCATCAATATTTGAGGTCAAGGGGTCGTAGAATATAGAACTATTAATGGGAACCCCCCTCCACTCTATCTCCATGTCTCCATCCTTCACCTTCAGACCCCGAGGTTTCTCACGGAAGGGGAAGAGGATCTCAACGGTTATGTTCTCAGTAGAGAGGCTTTTAAAAGTGTATCTACCTCTGAAATGCGCCTCAGATGAATCAAAGGTCACCTTTATAATCTCCTCTTTAAGATAGATGGGATAGCTGCCGTTGAGGGGCATGGGAGAGGCATCCTGCTCTGATTTGATCCAAATATCCGTGGGGATGGGGTTGGCGGCTACTGTAGATAGGAGAAGAACGAATAATATCACTCCTGGCAACCATCTCATAATTACCACTCAGCTAAAAAAATGTGAATCGTTTCCTATATATAGATTTTGTATTCTTTTCTGAAAACCTATGTGGAGTTCTGGGGATGCTATGTTATTGAAGATTTGCCTGGCCGGATCTGAACAATAGATCTACCGAGGGAGACGAAATGTTTAAGGGTGTGGGTAGGATAGGTATAAGTGTTCCCTGGCCACCAGAAGTATCCAGGTGAGGTTCTATGGGTAATAAATGTGAGGGAGTGAAGCTGGGCTTGCTCCTTGT
>JAGHBW010000237.1 GCA_021160765.1 Thermoplasmata archaeon | reverse complement strand
TGCCAGCACCATCAGCCATATGCAAGGGTTAGGGAATTGAAGGTCTCATGGGAGCCATACACTGGGGAGTGGGACACCTTCAATATTCTGCGCTGAATTTCATTTACTGATAAAATGTGATACGACGCTGTCTTTAAAACCTATATATAACCCCTTTACTATCCCTCTAGGATGCGAAATTTTATGCTAACGGGGTGAAAATGTATGAAAGTCGGGATGATATCCTTGGTTTTAGTGGCGCTCATGGTGGTCTCTCCCCTCATGGCCCTTGCAGAGGAGCCAGAGGAGGAGTCACCGCTCTTCGGCATCCTTATTGTTGAGGGTATGAAAACACCATTTAACCCCCCAGAGTACAGCGTAGGCGATAAGGTAAACTTCACTCTCTATGTCTACTTCCTAGACCACAGGGTTGACCCAGGCTACATCAACGTTACCTATATCTCGGGATTACACTCTGGAACTGTTCCAGTGAGTAGAATCTCCACAGGGACCTACACAGGAAGCATACAGACGAACGAGTCCTTCTCCGATGAAACAGTGTTGATCATCGCCACGTTCGGGTACGGTGGGCTCAACGGATCTGCCCAAAGTTACTTCTATGTATCGGGGCCCTCTGTGGAGGAGCTTGACATTATGCTGGAGTCCCCCATATCCGACATGGATTACGTCTCCCCGGGGGATAGTGTGCCAGTGACCGTTAGAGCGTATAGGGGGGAGGAGCCAGTTGACATAGATCTGGAGAATCTGACGCTTTCTTT
Source organism: Thermoplasmata archaeon (assembly GCA_021160765.1). Taxonomy (GTDB): domain Archaea; phylum Thermoplasmatota; class Penumbrarchaeia; order Penumbrarchaeales; family EX4484-36; genus EX4484-36. The sequence goes on along the minus strand of JAGHBW010000237.1, from coordinate 2,699 downwards.
GGAATCCCACCCATACCCCTTCCCTGACACGACATCCTCCATCAAACTGAACGTGACCTTCACAAGGGTAGAGAAGGGGAAATACACAACAGCAGTTCAGATACCACAGAATCTTTCACAATACGGAGATATGGAGATTAGAATGGAATACGTGGAGGGGGATACGCATTATTATGACGGGCACACCATTGTGGTCGGGGTCTTCTCTGTATGGGTGAAGTTTGTTTCTAAGGGAAGCAGCAATGCTGAGTTTGAAGTTCGCGTCTACACCGCTGACGGCGAGCCGATCTCGGGCGCATCTGTTGCTGTTAAGGACTGTGCCCACCCCTCAAGAACGGGGGAGGGTACAACGGACGAGAGCGGCAAGGCAACGATCACCGTAAATGGGGACTTCACTGGGGATGAGTACAGGGAGATGGACATGAAGGTCAAGGTCTCCTATGGTGGGTTGACACAGTACATGGAGGTGTATCACGTGTGGGAGCCGGAGGAGATGGAAGTCCCGGAGGGGGACTTTTACGCGATACCCACAAACCTGCCAACGATACTGGGGATGCCCTATGTCATAAAGGGTGTGGAGACGGAGATAGTGTATAAAGCGTATTACATGGGTTCCCCCCTGGCGAACTCCCTTGTGGTCTGGTACATAACCAACGGAGACGACGTTTTCTCCGGGAACTCCTCAACTGATGGGAGCGGCACATTCACCGTGAACTACACCTTCCCAGAGGAGGGAACGTATTTCCTTGTCTTCCGCGCTCCCGTGGAGAGCCTGGGAGGGGATGAGTATGCATGGGACACCGGGCTCGGGATGCTCCTCTCCTTTGGAAGGGACCCAAACATCACCATTGAGGAGATACTCTCTGATAAGGTTGAGATAACCACCTCAGAGCTCTATCCCGGATATCCGCTTGAGGTTCAATTCACCTACAGAGGGGATTACCTCTCCATATCTGAGGTTGTCTTTGAGATGTTCTTAGGAGGGCTTGATCCCACGGAGGCCACGTTTGCTCAGATGATGCAGAACATAAAACCGACCCCGTGGGAGTGCGGCTACCCCGGGGAGGCCCACGTGACCCATGAGGAGAACTCTTCTTCCGCATCCATATCAATCACAATGCCTCCCCTCTCCGATGTCGGCAACCTCTCACTTCTGTGCGGTTTCTTCGTGACGGAGAAAGGTGTGAGACCCGTTGATCTGGATCATATAGACGACTTCGTTTATTTTGTTATGCACATAACAGATTATGTAAAGGTGAATCTGATTACCTTAACGTGGAAAGAGCCGGTGGGCACTGTTTTGGGAAAGGTGTCCGATAATGAAACGAAGGAGCCAATAGTGGGTGCACAGGTTTCTGTGGGTGATGAGACTGTTTACACCAACCGGGAGGGGGAGTACAACGTCACACTCCCGCCAGGTGCGTACAACGTGACTATAAGGGCTGAAGGGTACATCCCGGTGGAGACCACGGTAGATGTTCCCCTGGGTGGGGAGGTGTACCTTAACATCTCCATGACCCCGCTTCCCGAGGAGTGGGGAAATCTAACGGTCCAGGTGGAGAACAAGAGCGGAGGGAGGGTTGTGGATGCACTGGTTAAGGTCACCCCGGGGAATTTGAGTGGCAGGACCGATGAGAACGGGAAGGTTGGATGGACATATCTCCCCTTGGGTAACTACACCATCTCCGTTTCAGCAGCAGGGTATAAGAGCTACGAGGTTACTCTATCCCTGAAACCGGGCATAACTACTGTTTTTAGGGTGGTTCTGGAGGAGCTTCCAACATATAACTGGGGCCATCTAAGGGTCTCTGTAGTTGATTCCAACGGCTCTCCACTACCCAATGCCACGGTGAGCATATCTTCAGAGGGTGCAAACTACACCGCCCAGATGACCACTGGAGGGGACGGTACTGCCCTCTTCAGCTATATCCCAGTGGGAACGTACAACATCTCTGTCAGCGCCGATGGATATTTCCCCACCAACACCTCCGCGACTGTTGTAGTAAATGAGACTACGGAGATAACAATCACTTTAGAGAGGATTCCACCACCAGCGCCGGCCTACCGCTCCTACATATATGGTGGTGGGGAGAAAAAGAGCGGGGAGAAGTACATCTTTGAGGTCTACTACAACGACACTGGAGGACGTCCTCCACAGGGGGTCTACGTTGTGGTGGACGGAAAGAGGTACAACATGACAGGGGAGGGTGGCAACTACACGGAGGGTGTTAGGTTCTTCATAGAGCTGGAGCTGGATGAGGGAGAGCACACCTATTATTTCACAGCCATAGGTCCTGATGGAAAGGAGGTGCCCGCCTACGATGACACCCCCACCACCAGCGGAGAGGCGAAGAAGATCAAGGTAGAAAAGGAGGAGAAGGGCATTCCATTGACCGTTATCTTGCTTCTCCTGGTGGTTATAATAATTGTGATCGGTGTTCTCTACTTCGTTCTCTCCCGTGGTAAAGGCCCCGTAGAGGAGGAATGAGTCCAATAAACGATATAAAAAGTTTATATAGTGATGGTGCAAATAGGCAAACACGGAGTGTGTTTGCCATGGAAGAAGAGAAAAAGAGTGAGGAGAAGGAGCCTACTAAAGAGTCTTCTAAAGAAGCAGCCGCAGCATCGGCGCCCTATCCACTGCCCTACCCTCCAATGCCATATCCGCCACCCCCACCTCCCATGGAGCTCAGGGAGGA
>JAGHBW010000156.1 GCA_021160765.1 Thermoplasmata archaeon | reverse complement strand
GTGAGGTTCTCCTCCCTCGCCCTTGAAAGCCACTCCTCAAAGGCTTCAAGCACCGCAAGAGAGTGCGCTGTTCTTCCCACTTCAGAGCTCCTCCTCTATCCTTACCAGTTCGTTCAGTTTTGCAGTCCTCTCTCCGCCAACAGCCCCGGTCTTGATCCCAAGCGCCCCTACACCAACCGCCAGATGGGCTATAGTAGGATCCTCTGTCTCACCACTTCTGTGGGAAACCACTGTCTTATACCCTGCGGAGTGTGCCAGCTTAACTGTTCTCAGTGTATCGGTCAGAGTTCCGATCTGGTTCAACTTCACCAGTACTGCGTTTGCTGCTCCCATCTCAATTCCCTTTTTAAGCCTTCCAGGATTGGTTACAAAGAGGTCATCTCCTATGACCAGGCATCTGCCCCCTATCTCCTCTGTCAGTTGAGCGAATCCTTTGAAATCCTCCTCCTGAAGTGGATCCTCAACGGAGTAGAGGCTGTACCTGTCAACCAGTTCCGCCACGAAGTATATCTGTTCCTCAGGGCTGAGGCTCCTGTCGCTGTAGTGGTATCTCCCCTTCCTGTAGAACTCTGAGGCGGCAAGATCAAGACCAACAGCCATTCTTAGACCCATATCGTCAGAGACCTTCTCCACAGCCCCTTTAACAATAGAGAGAGCTTCCTCGTCGGAGAGCTTCGCAGTCCACGCGCCCTCATCTCCTTTACCTATGGCAGCATCCGGGAACCTTTTCTTCAGCGCCTCCTTCACCTCCCTGTGGACAAGGGCGTTCGCGTAGATCCTCTCAAAGGCGTCTCCCTCAAGGGCGATTGAGAGAAACTCCTGTATCACAGTTCCCCCAACAGCGTGCTTTCCTCCCCCAAGCACGTTTCCGAAGGGGTAGGGAATGGAGGGGTTGAGAAGACCGCCGATGTAGCGGAAGAGGGGGAGGTCTCGGGCGTCCGCAACAGCCTTCGCAAGGGCCACGGATACCGCCACTGCAACGTTCCCACCCATCTTTGAGAAGTTTGGTGTGCCGTCCACCTCCTTAAGCAGTGAGTCAACCTCCTCCTGATACGCCCCGTCCATGCCCACTAACTCTTCTAAAACGTTGTCCATGAAGAACTCTATCCCCTCCTCCACTCCACCCTTTGGGAAGGGGACCACCTCGTTTTTACCCCGTGAGGCACCTGAGGGTGCTGAGAACCTGCCAAAGCCGTCTTCAACGTAAACATCCGCCTCAACCGTGGGGTTTCCCCTGCTGTCCAGAACCGTCCTAAGCTCAATATACTCTATCTCGCTCATACAACCACCTTCAAGCTATAGGTGTATAAACCTTAAGAATGTGCTCCCAATCGTAATCGGCCCAGAGACCCGTCTCCTCCACCTCCCTGTGGTACTGGCTCTTGTAGCCGTACAGCCCCCTTATCCCCCACGCCACACTTTTGGCCACCTTGAAGAACCAGCTCCTGTAGACAAAGTTGGCCAGGCGGGGGTGTTTCCTCACCCACCTCTCCATGTTTGAGACGAAATCTGTGGAGGGTCCCCGGAACCTCTTTGCAACCACCTCAATTTTGAGCCCTTTTAGGTCTATCTCCTCAAGTTTTACAGGACCAAGCCCCCTCTCATGAGAGTATTTTATCAGCTCTGATGAGAGCGGATCAAAGCCCATCACCGCCGCCGCCACAGAATCGGCGGCAATAATATTCGTCCCCGCAATCACCACACCAACCTTTTTCGGTATCCCAGCTATTGGTCCGTCCCCCTCAAGACCGATATACCCGTCAAAAATCGTTATTGCCGGTTTAAGAAAGGCGTTAAAATCGTAGAGAACCTGGGGCAGGTACTTCTGATACTTCACCCTGTCCGCCTCCGGGACACACCCGAACTGATTCTTGATTCCAAGTGAGAGGTTCCAGAGTTTGTGGGTCTTCAAAACGGGCATTGATATGAACCTGTCCGCCTCAACAAGGGTCTTCGGCATCTTCCTCCTCTTCCAGTGGGCACCTGGCATCTCCACCTCAACCATCCGGTCTTTAGTGAGATTTACAAACCTCCCACCAGCACCCTCAATCACCTTCCTGTACCCAGCCTTTTCATACACGTAATCCGCACTGAACCTCTGAAGGTCCGCCTCAACCACCACAACATCTGCCGCCCTATCCTTAAGGATAGAGACGACATCCCCTAAGAATTCCGGCGTTGTGTTAAGCCCCGGGAGATATACATAATGACAGCCGTTGTACTTTACCGCCACAGTGTCATCGCTCTTTATTATGTTCCTCCAACCTATGGCATCAAGCGCCTTCATGAAGGCCTCATTTGAAGACTCCTTCTCCAGCCTTCCGATGTAGACCGCAGGTCTCCCAGCCATGGCTTAACCCCTTGTTTTTATGAAAAAATGCTTATATATTTTAATTGATTGGTGCCACAGGCCCCACGGCCTCCGTGGTGATAACAATGGGTGAACGCGATTATGATCTTGCCATTATAGGTGCAGGCCCTGCAGGGATGACCGCCGCCATATATGCGGTAAGAAGCGGGCTTAAAACTCTGCTCATAGACGCTGGGATGGCTGGAGGCCAGCTTCAGATATCCCCGGAGATTGAGAACTTTCCAACGTGGAGAAAGATAACGGGGCCAGAGCTGGCTGAGAAGATGAAGCAGCACACGGAGGATTATCTTTCTATGCACGAGTTTGAGGCGGTGGAGGATATCTCAAGGGATGATGAGGGGAGGTTTGTTCTGAGCACCCCGAAGGGGGAATACAGGTCAAGGGCGATCATTCTGACCACGGGGGCATCCCACAGGAAACTGGGCGCCCCTGGGGAGGAGGAGTTTGCGGGGAGGGGGGTCTCCTACTGTGCCACGTGTGACGGATTCTTCTTCAGGGGAAAGCGCGTTGCAATGGTGGGTGGGGGAAACACCGCGGCTGCTGAGGCCATTTATCTGAAGAGTATAGGATGTGAGGTTGTTCTGATCCACAGGAGGGACACGCTGAGGGCTGAGAAGAGGTATCAGGATAAATTGAAGGAGATGGGTGTTGAGATACTCTACTCCCACGTTGTTGAGGAGATCCTAGGGGATCAGACGGTCACTGGGGTGAGGTTGAAGGACCTGAAGAGCGGGGAGGAGAGGGTTATAGAGGTCTCCGGGGTATTCATCTCCGTAGGTGAGGATCCCCACACAGCCCTGGCCACGAAGCTCGGCGTGGAACTGGATGATGAGGGTTTTATAAGGGTGGACAGGAGTATGAGGACCTCTGAAAGGTACATCTACGCCGCAGGAGATGTGGCCGGTGGGGTAAGACAGATAATCGTTGCCTGCGGTGAAGGTGCTGTGGCCGCCACTTCCGCGTATGAGGACCTTGTGAACCCCTACTGGGTGAAGAAGTGATTCACTCCTCCCCACCCAGGAGAAGTGAGCCGAAGAGGGCCTTTTCAATGGTCCTTGCTATCCAGAGCCAGCGGGAATAACCCTCCATATCCTCATTCATGTGAAGTTGACACTCCACCTGCATCCTGAGAAGTGCATACCTTACCCTCTTCAGTTTCTTCAATTTCAGTACATCCTCAAGGAGATAGGTAAACTCAGTGGGGTTGTCAAAAACCCTTGCTAGAAGGAGAATATCTTCGGTAGGGCTCTTATTATCCCCTCCGGTCAAGATCCTTAGAACCCTCTTTGAGTACTTCCTGCCAGAGATCTCTATCCGGTCGTTCAAGTTGTCACCCCCCGGGGGGCTTAAGCGCACCTTAATTGACCGCCAATATAAAAAGATGTATAGAGGTGTGAATAACTTTAAAAGGGGGGTGGGGATTTTTCCCTTCGGGAGCGTCACCCATGAGGTTCAAGGCGATTTCCGATGCTGTGGGGACCGTGATGGTCTTCTTCTCCTTAACGCTTATTATTCCACTTCTGGTGGGCATTATTTACCATGAACCACTCATAGAACTCCTCAAGACCTTCATATTACCGGCGATTCTCTCAGTTCTGCTGGGTGGTGTTATGAAACTGTATGGGGAGGGGAGGAGCAGAGATATAAGATACAGGGAGGCACTCGCCACAGTGTCACTCTCCTGGCTTCTCATGAGTTTTGTAGGTGCTCTTCCCTACCTTCTCTCTGGCATGATGTCCTCCTTCACAAACGCCTACTTTGAATCAATGTCAGGCTTCACTGCCACCGGAGCGACTGTAATAGAGGATCTGACTGCCTACCCCCTCTCCCTCCTATTCTGGAGGTCCTTCACCCAGTGGATAGGCGGTATGGGTGTTGTTGTTCTCTCTGTGGCCATCTTGACTGCCCTTCTGGGTGGGGGAAGGG
>JAGHBW010000122.1 GCA_021160765.1 Thermoplasmata archaeon | reverse complement strand
CCTCCACCCACTCCCCCTCCATCTCCAGCAGCCATCTCAAATAGGCCACCCCCACTATATCAACGAGGGTGTCTGGGGTTCCCGTTTCGTGAAGGTGCAGGTAGCCCAGAGGTTCTCTGTGGTACTCCTCCTCCGCCCTTATGATCCTTTCAAAGGCTTCCCTTGCGAAGCGCTCATCTCGGGGGAGGGAGACTGCCTCAAGTGCGTTTACAAGGTGCTCTTTCATTTTGAGGGCTGATATTTCACTCATCTCCCCCTCCCACTCAACATCAACCCTTATTGCTTTAACTCCCCTCTCCTCCACCTCTGTAAGCTTAACTCTGGTCTCTTCCATTACACTGCCGGCGGTGGATAGTACCTCCTCCATCCTCCGCTTGCTGATCTCCGATGCTGCAAAAAGCGCACCTAAAATGGTGTCGCCAGAAGCACCTTCCCTGGGGTCTACAAGGTACACACTATCCTCCCCTCTTCCTTCTTATATCCCATGCTATATATGTGGCTAATGTCAGAAGAAGTACGCCCATAACGATGAGGGTCGTTTTGCTGCTATTTCCACCATCCCCGTTGACATTGGGAGATGCCCTTCTGTAGGGGAGGAGGAGTGAGCTGATCTGCTTATCTGCACCACAGGCGATGGCCAGACTTGAACCCAGAGGGATATCTGCGATTATGTTTAGCCTAACAACACCCCACTGAATCCAGTCTTCAACCCCCTCCTTCCCTGTCAGGTTTAGTATTACCTTCACCCAGCTGAAGCTCATGCTCAGGTTGATCTCCCTGTAGGTGTACGTGAGGTCATAATGTCCATCCCCCTCAAGATCTATCTCTACGTTGGCTCTCAGCCTCCCGGGGTTAAACCCGCTGTACTTTATGGACAGATTGAGCTGATTGGGCAGGTCTGGTGCAGGGCGATAGTATAGGGTTTTCATATACACCCTGGGGTAGAGCATTCTCACACTCTTCACAGTGGAGTTGAGGGTTATGTAGGTTGTCTGATTGCTTATCATCTCCAGAGTCGTTGGGGGGTAGAAGCTGAGGTAGGGCCTGGAGTTGTAGGAATCCATTCTGAAATAGTAGATTAACGGGGCTCCAACCTCCATTGGGGTTCCGCCTTCGGCCAAAGGGGCAGCTAAAGGGGTGAGTAGGAGGAGAGTAAGGATCAGTGAGTACCCTGAACGGCTCATTGTTCTGTCTATTCTTCCCCTTCTTAAAAAACCTTCTCTTACCCTCATAACAGCTCCCTCTTTCCGGAGGGTCCTCTTTTAACCTTTCCAAACTCCTCCATTTTGAGGATTGTGGAGAGTGGAAAAACAGGGCCATCTCGGCACACCCTGTAGCCAGAGATAGTACAGGCATCACAAATGCCTATTCCGCATTTAATGTATCTTTCTAGGGAGAATTGAACATTCAATCCCCTTTTGAGCGCCATGTCCCTCACAGCAACCATCATCACTTCCGGTCCGCAGACCACGAACTGCTCATCACCCTCAAGCTCCTTCTCCAGCATTTCCTCAAGGAGGGCTGTCACAAACCCTTTTTTCCCAAGTGTACCGTCGTCAGTGGAGTAGCGGACATCCACCCCGAGCTCACCAACCCAGTCTCTGTATGGCAGCTCCTCTACAGTTTTTGCACCGAGTAGCAGCACTCCCCTTCCTCCTTCCCTTTCGGCCTTGAAAAGGGCAGAGAGAACGGATGGGGCCCCGGAGCCGCCACCCACCCCAACCACTTTCCCCCGGTAATCAAGCTCGTATCCTCTTCCTAAGGGCCCTTTTAGACCCAAAGGTGCTCCTATCCCCAGATCAGAGAGAACCTTGGTCGCCTCACCCACCACCTTCACAGTGAAGAGGATCTCCCACCCCTGCTCTCTCTCTTTCACATCTGCGGGGGAGAGGGGTATCTCATCAACCTTGGGGATCCATAGTAGGGCAAACTGCCCCGGGGTGAACTCCCCCCATGCCTCTCTCTCCGATACCACCTTCATGGAGGAAATGTCCCTCCCCTCCTCCCATTTATCAACCACTCTCACCACCTCTCTATCCGGCCATCTTCCCATTTTATATCACCTCCTCCCTTGACATTGCCTTTTCAACATCAAGGGCCAGGCCAATTATCTCCTTAACCGAAGAGTAGCCATTTTCAATGAGGAACATCCTGATCTCGTCCATTATGGCTCTGAAGACCTCAATCCCCCTGCTCCTAACTGCACTTCCCACCTCAACTGCGCTTGCACCTGCCATCATGAACTCTACCGCATCTATTCCCGTTTCTATACCCCCTACCCCTACAACGGGGATGTATATCTCCTCGGAGGATGAGAGTTCCCAGACTACCCTGAGAGCCACAGGTTTTATACCCGGCCCAGAGTATCCACCAGTCTTGTTAGCAAGAACAGGCATTGCCAGGAGGGGGTCTATTGCCATCCCCTTCAGGGTGTTTATTGCAACCAGAGCATCAGCGCCGGCCCTTTGAGCCTCTTTTGCTACTTCAACAACATCCCCCACCTGAGCTGTTAGCTTCACCCAGACACCCCGGGGGAAGCCCCTTCTCACCGCTCTCACCGCGTTGTATACCATCTCCGGGCGAGTGCCAAAAGTTAGCCCCCCCTCCTCCCTGTTGGGACAGGAGAGGTTCACCTCCACAGCTTCAACCGGGAGCTCTTTTGCAGCTCTAGCCAGTTTCTCAAATTCTTCCACGCTTTCGCCGTAAAGTGACAGTATAATGGGTGTCTGAGGGAGCCTCTCCTTGAACATAAGAACCTCCTTGGAGTATTCCTCCATTCCCGGGTTGGGAACCCCCATGCTGTTGAGAAGCCCCGTGGGTAGTTCAACAACCGTTGGGTTTCTATGTCCCATCTTCTCATCAAGCGATATGGATTTGGTCACAACACCCGCCGCCCCACCAACATCCACCACCCTTATCATGGAGTGTGCTGTCTCGTTAAGTACCCCTGAGGCGAGAAGTACGGGGTGGGAGAGGCGAACCCCTCCAACCTCAACCTCCAGTGAGACATCCTCTATCATTTCCCTCCCTCCAGCATCTCATAGAGAGCTTTGACCATAAGTGGAAGGACCTCCGTTATCTCTGCCTCTACCGTTATGTACTGTGCCTCCTTCTTAACCTTCCCCCAGGAGACCGCCTCTCTCATTCTGGCCCCGGAGAGGGAGCCGTCAAACTCCGGAGCAGTTGTTATGTAAACAGCGTAGTCCAGGCCACCGCGGAACTGGTTCCACCATATTGTGTGGTGTTTGGAGATTCCCCCCCCTAAAATTAATGCTCCACTCTTTTTACTTTCATAAACAATGTCAGAGAGTGCATCTTCATCTTTCAGAAGTTCTACACGAAAGTCTCTTCTCCGTTGATGGAAGAGCCAGATTTGAGAACCAAAGGCACCATCGTAGAAGCCGGGAACGAATATTGGTACATCCCTCCTGGCAGCCCAGTAAAGAAGGGATTCCTCACTCTCCAGCCTCTCCCCCACCATTCTTATGAGCTCAGCACCCCCCGGGGAGCGAACCCCCTCGCTGTATATCTCTTCTAAGATGTGTGATAGGTGCCTTTCAAGGGAGGGACCATATACATCTAAAGGTACAACAACGTTCCCTAAGCGCATAAGTCCCAAATCTTTAAGCTCTGAGTCGTCCAGAAGGAAGTCACCGTGATAATAGTCCCCCCAGATCCTGGCCAGGTCGTGGTCTAGGGTTCCAGTAGTTGTGATTATGACGTCAAAGAGTCCTCTTCTGACGAGGTCCACGATAATCCCCCTCACCCCTGTTGACATGATGGCTGCAGGGAAGGAGAGAAATCTCCTGACCTCTTCATCCTCCATCATCCTTTTCAGAATCCCTACAGCCTCCGCCACCTTCCTCCCGCCGAAGCCCCCTGCCCTCTCCATGGCGTCTATCATGTCTGAGAATCCCGTTATCTCATCCAGTTTTATGTCTTCAACCCTTCTATGACCCTCCAGAAGACCCTTTTCATCCACGTGAACACCCCTTCATGGGAATGGACTTTCACATATCTAAACCCTGCTTCTCCGGGATATGAACAGCTCTGCATAAATAACGTTTATATCATCTCCTTACATTTACATCACAGTGAATTTTTCTGGAGGGTGCTGTATGGTTAAGGCCATCATAGGACATCCCGAGAAGTGTACTGGTTGCCGCCTGTGTGAGATATCGTGCTCCTTATATCACCACGGCGTCTCAAACCCGGTCCTCTCCTATATTCAGGTTCACAGAAAGGGGGTTACCGTTGACGTTCCCCTCACCTGCACTCACGGGGAGGACTGCGGAGAGGACTTCTGTATGACTGTGTGCCCTGTCTCAGCAATAGATAGGGATGAGAACGGGGTTGTTAAGATTGATCAGGACGCCTGTATAGGTTGCAGAATCTGCTACCAGAGGTGCCCCATGCACGTCATCCGCATGATTGACGATAAGGCCTTCAAATGTGACCTCTGTGGTGGGGATCCTCAGTGCGTTAAGGTCTGCACTGCGGGAGCGATTGAGTTTGTGGAGATAGGTGAGAAGGAGATGGAGCAGATCAAAAGAACGAAAGAGCTTGTGAAGGAGGTGTTCTAAATGCCGCCCTACGGGATGAACGGCAGGATCCTCTGGGTGGACCTTACGAGGGGGTCGTATGAGGTGAAGGAGGTGCCGGAGGAGTGGTATGAGAAATACCTTGGAGGGAACGGTTTTGCAACGAAGATTCTTTTTGATCTTGTGAAGGAGAAGATAGAGGCGTTTTCAGAGGAGAACCCTGTGGTCATCACCCCGGGGGTGTTTAATGGTCTTCCAGTTCCCACAGGTGGGAAGTGCCAGGTTACATCAATATCTCCTCTAACGGGTACCTTCTCTGATTCAACATCCGGCAGCCCAATAGGGGCGGAGCTGAAATACGCGGGATATGATGGTCTTGTAATATTGGGGAGGTCGGAGAATCCTGTCTATATTTCAATAAGGGATGAAAAGGTTGAGATAAAGGACGCAGAGGATCTATGGGGCAAGACCACCCACCAGACGCAGGATGAGGTGAAGAAGAGGGAGGGAGACCCGGATACGGTGGTGGCAGCTATAGGACCTGCGGGGGAGAACCTTGTGAGGTTCGCCTGTGTGGACAGCGACCACAGGCAGTTTGGCAGGGGTGGCCTCGGTGCGGTCTGGGGTTGGAAGAGGTTAAAGGCTCTGGCGGTTAGGGGAACAAAGTCCTTACATCTCGCTGATCCACAGAAAGCACTTGAATTACTTCAGAAATGGACAAAGGTTATGAGGGAGTCATCCGCCTATCGCGATGACACTCAATATGGAACTGGAGAGTTCCTAGAGTGGATGAATAAAGACAGAGGAACCTTCCCAACGCGGAACTGGCAGGAAGGAGTCTTTGAGGAGAGACAGAAGATTGACCCCTACTACTGGGCACCTAAATACTCCATCAAGAACAAGGCGTGCTTTGGCTGTCCCAAGCCCTGCGGCCAGCTTTTCGTAATTGAGGAGGGAAAGTATAAGGGCACCGCCCTTGACGGTATAGAGTACGAGACCCTATTCTCTCTGGGGTCCAATCTTGCAAACCCAGACGTTGAGGCGGTGGCGAAAGCAAACCTCCTTTGCGATGAACTTGGGATGGACACGATCTCCACAGGGGGGGTTATAGGATGGGCAATGGAGAGTTATGAGCGGGGAGTTTTCACGGACGATGACACCGGTGGAATTAAGCTGACCTTTGGCAATCCAGATGCACTGATTGAGATGATCAAGAAGATAGCGTACAGAGAGGGAATCGGAGACATACTTGCGGAGGGGGTAAAGAGGGCGGCAGAGAGGGTTGGAAAGGGGTCAGAGGAGTGGGCTGTCCACGTAAAGGGCCAGGAGCCTCCCGCGTATGATGTTAGGGGAATAAAAGGAATGGGGCTCGGCTTCATGGTATCACATAGGGGCGCATGCCACCTCAAATCCGGTGTATACGCTTTAGAGCTCACAGGGAAGTTCTGGAAGTTTGAGGGGGTGGACAGGCTTTCCGCCAAGAACAAGGGGTATGAGATTAAGGAGATGGAGGACTTCATGGCCATATACGACACCCTTGGTGTATGTAAGTTCTCCAGGGGGATATTCCTTCTGGACAACTTCCGTGAAATTATGAAAGCGAACTTGGGGGTTGAGCTTGGTGAGAGCGAGCTCCTGAGAATCGGTGAGAGACTCAACAACATGAAGAGGGTTGTAAATCTGAGACAGGGACTGACCTGGAAGGACGATTCGCTACCCAAGAGGCTCAAAACACTTCCCATACCTAAAGGGCCTTCAAAGGGTGCTGTTATCACCCCAGAGGAAGAGGAGGAAATGAGAAGGGATTACTACAGAGCCAGGGGGTGGAGGGAGGACGGAACGGTCCCTGAGGAGAAATTGAGAGAATTGGGCATAATCTGATGAATCAACCCACTCTCTTTTTTTCGCCCTCTCGTTGTCCCCCGTCCCCAACCATTTTTATTCAATCAGTGTAATTCTCCATTGATGCCTCAGAGGTTTGACGAACTCAAGGTTCTCCCGGAGGGCGAAATAAGACGTTTCCCCTCAACCCTGCTGTGCAGGGGGGAGAGGTGGGCGATTATTGTACACAGAACGGAGCGAGATTACAATTTGCCAGGGCTCTTTATACCCCGGGGAACAAAATCCTACGGTGTTTTTGTGGAGGGAGAGCCGTGGACAGTGTATTTGTGGGTTGAGGAGGGGGAGGAGGTTATGGGCTTCTATGTGAACGCAGCTGATTCCGTGGTTGTGGGGGAGGACCATGTGGTTTGGAGAGATCTGTATCTGGATGTTCTTATCCTTCCTACAGGAAGAAGAACCTTGGATTACGAGGAGGCAGTGAGGGCTTACGGAAGGAAAAGAGCTGATGTCATGAAGGGGGAACTTGAGAAAAATGCAAATAGGGCTGTGGAGAGGGCGACAACTCTACTTGAGATGTGTGGTGTTATCCTTAAAATGTGGGAATGAGAAGGGTGGTGGGGGAATCAAAATGGGGAAATCAAAATTATGAAAATTAGGAAATAGGGTAGTCACCCCTAAGTAGTCGGGGCATTTGCTCCATCTTTTGGGAGCATTTGGGGGGTCCACGCCCCCCATTTCATCCCGTTCAGCCGAAGAGAGCGCCGAGACCGGAAAGAGCCTCCTCCTCGGAGGGAGCCTCTTCCTCCTCTTTCTTTTCCTCTTCCTTCTTCTCCTCCTGCCCTCCGGCAGGCTGTGCGGCAGCCGCAGGTGCCGCAGCAGCTGCAGGTGCGAAGGCTGCGCTTGAGATGGCCTCCTCTATGTTGACATCCGCAAGAGAGGCGACGAGCGCCTTTATCCTTGCGGAATCCGGCTTGACTCCTGCAGCCTTCAGAACCTTCTCAATAGCTTCCTCCGTTATCTCCTTCCCCGCAGAGTGCAGGAGAAGTGCGCTGTATATATACTCCATCTCTACCTACCTCCTTTTTTGCTTTTTACCATTATCCGAAAAGGGCTCCTAACCCGGAGAGCGCCTCTTCCTCAGAGGGCTCCTCCTCTTCCTCTTCCTTCTCCTCTTTTTTCTCCTCTCCACCGCCCTGATGCTCCTCTGGGGCAGCCGGAGCGGGAGCACTTCCTAATACCTCTTTTAACTCTTCATCTAGTCCGTCGGAAAGACGGGATGCAAGTGAGAGCATCTGGCTGTAAGCCTTCCCGAGAAGGATTGGGAGAACATCCTTCTCAAGAACCGCTGCGCTGAGTGCTACTGCCAAAGCATCCCTGTGGGCCTTAGCTAGGAGTAGAGGTACTGTAAGAGGTGTCGTATATCCAATCTCAAGGGAGAGGTTGACAGCGTGCTGCGCTGCGGCTGTAAAGTCTCCTCGGATTTTGTCAATGTCTATTGTAAGGTTCTCGGGGGTGAATACCGTTCCATCCTCCCAGAGACCTCTTATGTCCAGACCGACCTCAAAGGGATAGATTTCCAGTTTTGTCAGAGCAAGGGCGAGTTCTGGCGATATTACCTCGCCTTCCTTCACCACCGTCTTGGTCTTCCTGATAACTATTTTTCCTTTGTCAATGGCAGCTGGTATTCCTGCCCTTTGGAAATCACCTACAATTGGACCAGGTTTGAACGGTGTTGGCCCCTCCTTTACTACAATGTCGTGGGGTGCAATGTCCCCCCCCTTGGCAGGCATGGGGGTCTTCTTTTCCATCACGATCTTGAAGAGTTTGAAGGGATTTAGATCGGAGGCAATTATCGCTGTAGGGCCATCTATGAGATCCTCCAGTTTCTTTATATCCTTCTTCTCCTCCGCCACCTTCTCTATAGCCAATTTTATGAGATTGTTTTTGACAACCCTTATTAATAGATGGTCTTTCAGCTCCCTGCGGATTTTCTGCATCTGAGGTGCGGGGATCTTGTATATGCTGGCTATACCTACTACTGGATATTTCTTCATGAGTTCGGCGATCTTCTCAACCTCCTTGTACTTCCATTCTGCTACGTGTGCCATCCCCATCACCTCCTTACAGGATCCTCACTGCAGGGCCCATGGTGGTTTTCACATAGGCTGAACGGATGTTCATCTCGCCGCGCTCTAGTTTTGATATAATTCTGTTGAGAACAGCTTCCACGTTGTCAGCTAGGTCCTCAGGGGACATGTCCCGTATTCCAACAGGCACATGAAACGTCACCCGATCCTTACTTCTAGCCCTTACCATCTTTCTCAAGTTTTCTATGATGGGTTTGGGATCTGCTGAAGGGGGTATTGGTCTTGGCATCTTCCCTCTGGGACCCAAAACAATACCAAGGTGTTTACCTATCAGGGGCATAAATGTGGTCTCTGCCAGGAAGAAGTCATATTCAGAAGCAAGTCGTTTTGCACTTTTTTTATCCTCCCCTAATTTGGATATCTCATCCCCCGGTATCACAAGATCCGCCACGTCTTTGGCTTTATATGCCAATTCTTCCCCTGCGAAAACTGCTACCTTAATTGGTTTTCCCCTTCCCTTGGGGAGAATGATCTCCTCGTTTATCCTGTTCTTTGGGTTTGAGAGATCAACATCTTTCAGGTTAATAGCGAGTTCTACACTCTCCTGAAAATTCCTCTTTTTGGCCTTCTCCAAGGCCTCTTTTATGCCTTTAAGGATCCTATCTCTGTCCATGGCTACTCACCTCGTAGTCCAAGCGAGCCAACGGCTCTCCTACGACTCAAGCGTGATTTGGGCGCCCCCTATAACTTCCCTTCCTTTATTAACTTTTGGATTTCTCTGGGATCTTTTCCCTCAACAGATATCCCCATTGAGAGGGCGGTTCCTATTACCTCAAGCATTGCAGCTTTCAAATCATTCGCGAGCATGTTGTTCTTCTTTATCTCAGCGATCTTCTTAACCTGCTCCATGCTGAGGGATAACTGCTTCATCTGACTCATATCGGAAGGGCCCTTCTCCAGCCCCAACTCTTTTTTTATTAACGCTGAGGTTGGAGGTGTTCCCACCTCAATTTGAAAGGATTTTGTGGTGGGGTCCACAATAACTTTCACGGGAACTTTCATTCCCTTCATGGCTGCGGTCATTTCGTTGATCTTTTTCACAACCTCTCCTACATTTATGCCTAGGGGGCCCAACGCTGGCCCTACAGGCGGGCCAGCGGAGGCTTCACCTCCGTCCACCAGCAGTTCTACTATCTCCGCCATCTTATCCACCTCTTAAACGTCACTCTCTTGATTCTTTTTCAAGAACCCTTACTTGATCTCCTTTAAGGGTAACTGGTATTGAGACCATAGCCTCAAACAGCTCCACAGTTATCTCCTCTCTAGCTTCGTCTATTCTCTGTACTCTCGCCTTTTCGCCCTTGAATGGACCGGCTATGATTTCCACTATGTCTCCCTCGCCTATTCCAGACACTGCGGGAGCAGGTTCCAAAAAGTGCTCAATCTCCTCCAGCGTTGCCTCCCCCTCTATAATGCCTCTAACGTACTCCATACCCCTTATAAGAGCCTCTATCGCCTTTGTGTTGAGAACTCCCTCCACAAGTACGTAGCCCCTCAGCTTCGGTGGGGCTAAAATGGCATAAATTGGGTATTTCTTCCTTCTTGCCCGCTTAGCCAATGCATCCGCCACGGTTTTCTCATGGCCCAGAGCGGTCTTTATTGCAAAAATAGTTTCCGGGAAGATAACCTCTTCTTCCTCAGTTTTCTCTTCCTTTTTCTCGTCTGAGAAAAGACCAACATCATCTTCTGTCATCTTTAAAACCCCCCACCTTCTTTAGTTAATCAAGCCCAAGGAATCTCATAAGCGCCCCGGGTAAATATGTCCACAGTAGATATATGGCAAATCCTAGAAAACCAATGAAAACCATACCAAGGCTTGTTATAAGAACTGTTTTGCTGTACTCATCGCCGTCGGGTCTTCTAGCCATCTTCAGAACCCTGATGTACCCCTTCTTCCCACCCCCCTTTCCAAGGTTCTTAAGTTTTGTGTCAAGCCACTTTTGTCTCTCTCTGGCAATTTCAATGATGTCCATTCTATCTTACCTCCAACCCTCTTCCCCTCTCAGCGGATGAAGTCTATGCCAAAGCGGGACTGGCCCACCTTACCGGTGGTCCTGCCCAGAATCTGTTTTGACTTCACACCTGTTAATACTATCATTACCCTTAGTGTATCGCCTAACTCCGGGTCTATCTGAGCCCCCCAGATTATCTTCGCATGCGGGTTAATCCTCTTGTGTATTATCTCTGCTACAGCTTCTGCTTCCGAGACCGTCATATCCTCTCCCCCTGTCACGTTTATAAGAGCCCCGGTGGCCTCACTGATATCCACCTCAAGTAGGGGTGAGTTTATGGCCTCATCCACAGCCTTCTCTGCCTTACCATCCTTTTCATCGGACTCCCCGATTCCTATCATAGCCACCCCACCTCCTTTCATTATTGTTTTCAGATCAGCAAAGTCCAGGTTAACCAGGCCGACCTTTGTTATGATCTCAGTAATCCCCTTTATCGCCCTCATAAGAATCTCATCGGCTACTTTGAACGCAGCATTCAAGGGCAGTCTGGGTACGATCTCCAGAAGTTTATCGTTGGGTATGACTACAATGGTGTCCGTGTGTTCCTGCAGTCTGTCCAGACCATATTCAGCATTCTGCATTCTGACAATGCCTTCTGCGGAGAAGGGAAGGGTGACGATTGCTATAACCAACGCCCCAATTTCTCTGGCGATCCTCGCTATAACCGGCGCTGAGCCTGTTCCGGTACCACCGCCCAATCCACACGTTACAAACACGATATCAGCCCCCATTAGGGCTGCTCTGATCTCATCTTCAGCTTCTCTAGCGGCTTCCTCACCTATCTGTGGTAGGGACCCAGCACCCAGCCCCCGGGTGGTTCTTTTACCGAGCAATATCTTATGTGGGGCGTGGATGGTGAGAAGGTGCTGTGCATCTGTGTTCATTGCATATATATCTGCACCCACTACACCCTCCTCTACCAACCTGTTTATTGTATTACACCCGGCCCCTCCAGTCCCTACGATCTTTATGTTGGTTTTGAGGCTTTCCAGAACTCTTCTTAACTCTTCATCATCGGAAGAGGGTGGGACTGGTGTGGGTGCCGACTGTACAGGTTGGGTGGGTGTGTACTGGGGTTCAGCTCCACCAGCAGAGCCCATACCTGCAGCCATCTTTTCCTTCGCCTTCTTCTCTTCCCGCTCAAGTACACCCTTGATGATAGATTTCATTTTGAACCCCTCTGGGTATTTTTTTCACATGTCTCAGATTGGTTTTTATAGTCTGATAAATCCTTAAAGAGGATTTCTCTATAAAAGTTTTTAGATGTCCTTGTCATGGTCAGCTCTCCGACTCTTTGAGGAGGAGTATCTCGGATTCCCCTGGATTTGCAATTCCAAGGACTGAGATGGCAAAGGGTTTCCCGCATGTGGCGCCAAGTTCAACATTGTTCCCATTGAAGCGATAGATCTTCACTCTTTTTTTTCTGAGTTCTTCCACATACTGTGGGGGACAATTGTTGGATACGATCACTAGCTCTATCTTCTTTTTTGACATTAGCATTTTTAGAGTTCTTTTATACCCAATATAGACCTCGCCAGTTGAGATCGCTTCTCTGAGTGCCCTTTTAATATCCATTTTATCCAGCCTCCATTATATTTTCCCTTTCTTCCTCATTCCCTTTGGAGTGTACACTAGCTTTACAGCTCCTGTTCCCAGACTAACTGGCTGCCCTACGATGATGTTTTCGGCAACCCCCTTCAATTGATCAACCTCTCCCACGAGTCCTGCATTCAGCAAATGGGTAGTTGTGATTTCAAAAGCCGCTCTTGCTAGAACAGAGGTTTTCTCACCGGATACCCCATGTCTTCCGATAGCCCTTACTATTCCTGTGTTGGTCATAACATCAGCCACAAGCATCAGATGTCTTAGGTCCACTACAAGCCCTTGCTCTCTTAGTGTATTGGATGCTTCTTCCAAAATAGCATTCCTAGCGGCCTCAATTCCCAGCACATCTGCAATTTCCAAAATGTTATTTGTGGTTGTTTTATACTGGTCCACCCCTTCAAGGCTGAGTACTCTGGCTAGATTTGACCCCTCCGTATATAAAACATAACCTTCCTCCTCATTTCTTACAATAACCCTCTTTATCTCCTCAATACCCTTTACTCTGCTTCTTTTTATCTGTTCCCAGGTGATTAGTAGAGTTTTATATCTAGGCTCTCTGGGTCTTACAAGGATCTCGTCTCCTTCTACGCTGATCTCTCCTTTTATTCTTCTAAGCCCCTCAAGGAAGTCATCTATGGATATTCCCTTTTTCTCGCATATTTTTCTGTCTGGTTTAATCCTTATTAAAAGGTTGAAAAGGTCAAGGGTTATGGTCGCAGCGTCTTCTACTCTTGTTCTTTCTATCATGTTGGCCAGCTTTTTTACCTTTTCAATATCACGTTTTATGTCGTCCTTCAGATGGATTTCCATCATGGGGGTTGATGGAGTCTTTCTCGCATCTACAATTTCAATGAGCCTAGGAAGACCCAAGGTTACGTTTATTTCTGCCACACCAGCGTAGTGGAAGGTTCTCATGGTCATCTGTGTTCCAGGCTCACCAATTGACTGAGCTGCTACTATTCCAACGGATTCGTGGGGGTCTACCAAATTATGATTGTATTCCAGTAGGGCTTGCTTCATGATCTCCTTATATAGTTTCTCAGGTACCTTTCTCTCCACAAGTTTCTTTGCAAATATGTAATAGCTCTTAGGGGGAAGTCTATATATTTTTTCATCAGGGTCTTGATCCAGTTCTTTAATGATAGCATCGGAAATGGTTGAGAGTTTTGCCACGACCTTAACGATCTTTTCCGTCTCATTTTTTGGTAATTTCTCAAGATACGTTTCAACTGCTATGTATTCTTTTAATTCCTCTGGAAGTTTAACTTTAATCCGTTTCAGAGTCTCTTCTACGATGCTTCTATTCGTGGGCTTTTCAATAGAGACCTTTTCAATCTCTTCATGCCTACCTGGAGAACGGGAAGTTCTTTTTGTCAATTTTTTGCTCTTCACAACCGTTGGTTCTTTTGTTTTCTCAGCACCGATGATCTCCAACCGGTTCTTTTTGAGATCAATTAATGTGTATTGTCTTGCACTCTTTATAGGCTTTCCATCCAATGTGGTAAACGAGTTGAGTGGTACGGGTTTCGGTAGAAGTACACCTTCATTCACCATAATAGCAGAAGAAATTTTCTCAGGTTTGGCTACTGGTGTTCCCTTCTCCTCCACAGCTTTCTTGGCGTTCTCAGTAAGTATCTCCTGAACAAGAAGAGCACCACTTATCCCAACGCCTTTAACATACACGTAAGCCACAGTGGGAAAAGTAAAGCGATTTGCATGAATAGTGAAGTTGAAAGGAATTAGTACTGTATCTTTTTTGAGGGTTTTCATTACTTTTTTTAGTGCGTCTTCATCTGGGAGAGTGAAAACAAACCCTACGCTCCCCTTTGCCTTGGCTACTAGTTTTGCAATAGATTCATACTTCTTTTTTTCGGGAATCGTAAATGGTGGTGTTGATTCTACCTCCTGGGTCCCTACAGGGGCTTTCTCCTCCGTTTTCTCCCCTGCCTCTTTTTTCTCTATTTCCTTGATCAGGATATATATCCTCTCCGCATCTTCCGGGTTTGAAACTAGTTTCTTTAGGTCCTTCAGGCTCATGCTGTATATTTCCTTAGTACCTATCTTTTTCTCCTTCAGAATGTTCACTGCATCTTTGGAAACACCATTTTTCCGAAGGAAGCGGAGAATTTCCCTCATTCTCATTTAGACCCCTCCTCTGCCTTCAGCATTACCTGGTAAATGATGTTGTCGTAATCAACGGCGTCGCCCCTTGTAGATCTTGACGGGTCCACACCGTCTTCCCCGTAAAAGAACTGCACAATTCCTCCTGAGGTGTTTCTCACCGTTCTATCCAGTGAAACCTTCAGGTCCTCCAGGGCGTTAATGAGCCTTCTCTGCATGTATCCAGACCTAGATGTTCTGACGGCCGTATCCACGAGACCTTCTCTTCCTCCCATGGAGTGGAAGAAATACTCTATGGGGGTAAGCCCTTTCTTGTAGGAGGATTTAACAAAACCTCTCGCGAATGCTCCCAGATCTCCACGCTTGAAATGAGGCAGTGTTCTGTCAGAATAGCCTCTGTGTATCCTTTCTCCTCTAACCGCCTGTTGCCCTATTGAACCAGACATCTGAGAGAGGTTGAGCATTGAACCTCTAGCACCGCTCTTAGCCATTATAACAGCAGAGTTCTCTAGTCCTAGATATCTCCCCGCTATCTGTCCCGCTTCATCCCTAGCCCTCCCCAACACCCTCATTATTTCTACCTCTAGAGTTTCTTCCATGGACCTGCCGGGCATCTGCTCTAATAATCCCTTCTTGTAAGCTTCTACTAGCTCATCCACCCTTTTTATGGCATTCTGAAGAACCTCATCAATCTGGCGTTGTGCGTCCGGGGGAATGTCCTCCTCATCAATCCCTGTTGAGAAGCCCAGATAAGAGATTGTTGTTATGGCAAGGCGTGTGACATCGTCTAAAAATCTTCTCCCCTCGTCCGTTCCGTAATCCCTTACAATCCTCTCCAGAAGTTTTCCTTTAAACGCTCCAATGGATGCACCATCAATGGTGCCTGTAAGGAGTTTGCCATTTCTTATAACCACGTATGCATCGTATTCGCACTTCTCCTTCGTGCATACGGAACAGTTCTCACAGATTGAGGAGCGGTACTCCATATTGAGATCTTTCGGAAGAAGAAGGCTGAAAATAGTTTTTCCTCCCCAATACTCCACCCCATTCTCAACTTTATCTGGTTCTGGAAGGGTGCCTTTAAAGGAGGTTTTGTGCAAGAGATAATACGCCTCTTCCCTCGTGAACATGGGGTTGCGATAGGTTAGGAGGAATATACCCGAAATGTGGTCGTGAATAGCACCGATAACGGGGCCACCAAATCTTGGAGATAAAATGTGTTCCTGAACCTTCATTATGATTTTCGCCTCAGCTCTAGCCTCCTCGCTCTGCAGGCAATGTAGGTTCATTTCATCTCCGTCAAAATCGGCGTTGTAGGGTGGACAAACAGGAAGATTCAGCCGGAAGGTCTTATCCGACATAACCCTGACCTCATGCCCCATCATGGACATTCTGTGCAGTGAGGGTTGACGGTTGAAGAGAACTATGTCGCCATCTACTACATGTCTTTCAACAACCCACCCTATGTCAACCCTCTCCGCAAGGGTTTCTTTGTTTCTCTCCGTTATCCTCAGCCGCTGTCCGTCAGGTCTTATAAGATAATTTGCTCCTGGATGAACATCTGGGCCCTTTAATACCAGTTTCTTTGCATATTCTATGTTAAACTCATTGACCCTAACCGGAACCGTTAACTCCATAGCCACCTCTTTAGGTATTCCAACCTCATTTATGGAAATATATGGATCAGGTGAGATTACAGTACGGGAGGAGAAGTTAACACGCTTCCCAGAAAGATTTGAGCGGAAACGTCCCTCCTTTCCTTTAAGCCTTTGAGCTAATGTCTTGAGGGGTCTTCCGGATCTGTGGCGGGCCGGGGGAATGCCAGAAGTCTGATTGTCAAAATATGTTGTTATGTGGTATTGAAGCAACTCCCATAGGTCCTCCACAATGAGCTGAGGTGCACCGGCATCTCTATTTTCCTGCAATCTTTGATTGATCCTTAAAACGTCCACGAGTTTGTGCGTTAAATCATCCTCAGAGCGGTCTCCAGATTCCAAAGTAATAGAGGGCCTTACAGTCACTGGAGGAACCGGTAGAACAGTAAGAATCATCCATTCTGGTCTCGCTACTTCGGGGTTCATCCCCAGAAGAATGAGATCTTCATTTGGGACCCTTTCCAGCCTCTCTCTTATTTCCTTAGGGGTGATCTTGTGCCCTTCTTCTCTGAAGGTTGTGGGCTTGTCCAGTGTTATTGGTTTCTGGGGTTCCCCACAGTGGGGGCACACTTTTGTTGAGGAGGCCATTGAGGTAACCTCGCTCACGATTGGGTTAAGTTCAAGGGCACGAAGAGAAACATTTCCTATCTGCTCTATTTTTTTCTTCACGTCATTAATTTTGTCTTCAGGAAGTAGTATCCTTCCGCAGGAGCGACAGGTGCATTGTAGGAACTCCTTGATCTTTTTAGTGTATCCAACATGGATAACTGGCAGGGCGAGATCTATGTGTCCAAAGTGGCCAGGGCACTCGTCCACCTTCTTTCCGCAGGTTTTACATCTAAGACCCGGCTCTATAACGCCCAGGTGGGGATCCATAAGTCCCATTTCTATCGGGAAACCGTCATCATCGTAAGTATCAGCGGTGATTATCTTCGTAGCGGACATTTTCCGTATCTCATCCGGGGATAGTAGGGCAAACTGAATTTCTCCAATTTTTTTCGGAATATATTGATATCTCATCTTCCCTCCTCCTTCAGTAGAGGTCGTCTAGATGAAGCCTCATCGTCACACACATGGATTTGAGTTCATCCATCAGCAGTTTAAACGCGTAGCTAGTCTGTACCGGGTGTATGTTGCCAGTTTCACCACAGACAGGACATCTTAGGACACCTCTTTTATCCATGATCGCTATGTTTCCACACTTCGGGTTTCCGCAGACGTAAAGGATTGTTCCATCGGATTCATCCAGCAATCTATCCTTGATAACCATGGAGACGCCGTGGCCAATTAGACAATCCCTCTCCATCTCCCCGAACCTCAGGCCACCCTGGCGTGATCTCCCTTCAGTAGGTTGTCTGGTTAAGATCTGAACGGGCCCCCTGCTCCTCACATGCATTTTACCCGAGACCATGTGATACAGCTTCTGGTAATAGATTATGCCCATGAAGATCTCTGCTTTTAGCATTCTACCTGTTTTTGGGTCGTACATGATCTCTTTTCCTGTGGGTTTGAATCCATTTTTGATCAGAGCTTCCCTCAGTGCCTTCTCAGGCTCTCCGCTGAAGGGTGTACCGTCCACAAACCGCCCTTCCTTCGCACCCACCTTCCCACCTATCATCTCCAGTACGTGAGCGACGGTCATACGTGATGGGATGGCGTGGGGGTTAATGATAAGATCTGGTTGAAGACCATCTCCTGTGAAGGGTACGTCCTCCGGGGGCACAATAAGCCCTATAACCCCTTTCTGCCCGTGCCTTGATGCGAATTTATCACCCAACTCCGGTATTCTCTCAGTTCTTACAGTGACCTTCAGAAGACGTGAGCCGTTCTCTGACTCTGTCATCATTACAGTGTCAACCCACCCGTACTCCCCGGGGCGCACAGTGACCGATGTCTCCCTTCTTTTCTGCGGGATGAGGAAATCTGTGTGTTCTTCAAGAAACCTTGGTGGGGATGTTTTACCCACAAGGACATCTTTACTATCAACCCAGATCTCCGGGCTTATTATACCCTCCTCATCTAGGTTCTTATAAGCCTCATCTGACCTGGCCCCGATCACATCAGGATCTGGAATCTCTATTCTGTCCTCCTGTCCCCCGGGGTATTTCCTCTCCTCTACTGGATAGGAGCGGAAAAAGGTTGATCTTCCAAGACCCCTGTCTATTGAGGCCCTGTTGAATATGAGAGCATCTTCCATGTTATAGCCCTGGTAGGACATGATAGCAACCACGAAATTCTGCCCCGCAGGCCTATGGTTGAAGTTTACGAATTCCATCACTTTGGTCTGGACAATGGGTTTCTGCGGATAATGAAGTAGATGGCTCCGTGTATCCATCCTTATGCGGTAGTTGGACTGCCCCAATCCAAGGCTCTGCTTTGCCATACCTGCCCCCATGGTGATCCTAGGAGAGGAATTGTGCTCTGCATACGGGACCAGGCCGGCACAAACACCGAGTATAACCATGGGGTCTATTTCCATGTGAGTATGTTCTGGCGTTGCTGACTCCTCATTCACTGCTATGTATAGGTCCTCTTCCTCCTCCGCATCTATGTATTCTACAATCTCCTGATAGATAAGCTGATTCCAGCTCATCTTACCTTTGGCCAGTGCTTCCCTGATCTTCTTTGTGACCTTGTGTTTTCCGTTTTCAAGAATCAACAGGGGCCGGCGAACTCTGCCCTCGTCACAATTGATAATTATAGAATTTATTTCCTCGTTATACCTAATATTGATTTCATGGGATTTCTCCTGTGGGAAGGTTAAAAGACCCTTTCTTCTTCTAAGCCTCAGTTCTTGAGTGAACTCTATTGGGTTGGGGTGAAGACCTATTAAATTTCCATTAACATATACCTTCGCCATGGTCTCTATGTCTTTTTCTATCCTTTTCACACCTAACTCGTACAGTTTTCCGATAAGTTTCTCCTCATCGTAGCCTTCTGAGACATCAATCATAAGGGCTAGATT
>JAGHBW010000177.1 GCA_021160765.1 Thermoplasmata archaeon | reverse complement strand
GACCTACGGTTCAAATCCCGGACGTCACTTAGAGTCGTTGTAAGAATAATGAAAAGTGCTCCCGCCGGGATTTGAACCCGGGTCGCAGGCTCGAAAGGCCCGCATGATTGGCCGCTACACTACGGGAGCAGAACGTGGCCCGGGATGTGCGAAAATTCAACTTTTATTTAAAGGTATTCTCACCACTTGGCCAATAAACTATTTAATGGAGAATGGGATTTCACCCCGTCATGTGGAGAACATACCTTGTTGTATGGTTTAGCAGTGAAGGGGCGAAACCCTCAGAGGTAACCCAGAGGCTCCTTAACATGGGCTTCAAGCCCACTCGTGGCCAATACGATTATGTTTACGAGTGGGGTGACAAAACTAACATAGAGGACATATTGAAAATAGGGGATCAGGTTCAGAACACATTAAAGGGGACCGGGGTTCTCTATAAACTTGAAACCTTCGCCCCTATGGATGTTGAGTAATGATACCATTGTTCCCAAAATAGACCTCCGGGGCCTCTTAGGGTAGTCTATTTTGAATTTCTTTATATACCACAATGTATTAACCCCATCGGGCTGAAAAGGTGCTTATTATGGGGACTAGCGAACAGATTATCCGGTCCATTGTGGAGATGCTCAATGAGAAATTTAACGAGAAGAGAAAGGTGACGGTCCAGAGGGTGTTTGACAAGTACGCCACGAAACTGGTTAAGGGCAGGGACATCTCCCTCTATCTCTTCAGGATAGGTCTCATCAAGCCGAGAAGAGAGGGTGAGTCTCCTAAGGAAGCAAACCTCTGGGAGATAAACCTTGAAAACGTAAGGGCCTTTCTGGAGAATGGAGGAGCCCTCCTGGACATAAAGTGTCCGCTCTGTGGGGGGCCTACTATATCCAGTAGCTACAATACCTATCGTTGTACGAAGTGTTTCTACCAGGACCAACTGCCGCCTTATAATCCCTATATCTACAAGAAGAACAAAAATTACCGGGGCTAAATCGCCGGGGCAATTCTAAACTGTCCCTCTCTGAACTCAAGGGCAAACCAAGAGGTATTGTGGTCCATCGCTCTCATTTTTATACATCTGATCTGTCGTTGAAGATCGCTACCCCCGATAGGCTTCAACGCCGTTTGGAGGATACCATCTGCTAGAAAGTCCTCATCTCCGAAGGGGGAGGTGATTGAAGGTTTTTCATTAACAAGGATTGTAGTCAGCCCAAGCCCTTTTAACCATGAAAATAGATGAAAGAGATACTCCCTTCTATTCTTAAAATAAGAAAGGATCTCCAGAACTGGTAATGAGTCTATAACCAGTATGTCTGGAAGTTTCTCCTCAACAAGCCCTTCCACATATTTTCTGAAACCGGTGTCCCATCTCTTCGGGTCCGTGGAGGTTAGCGCTTGACGTATCCTTCCAAGGTCGGCTATGTACAGATTTTCCTTTACCTTGCCATCTAATCTGTACCCCATCCTCTTCATCTGAACAAGAAGGGAGTCGCTGGATTGCTCAAGCAGGGTGTAGATGGAACCGATGCCCCTCTTTGCACTGTGATAGAGGATGTTGAAGGCAAGGGAGGATTTGTAAGTGCCTGGAGTTCCGCTAATCATTATAATGTGTCCCTTGGGTATCCCACCGCCAAGTTCCCGATCGAAATTCTTGACATATGTTGAGATAACCTCCATTGACTCACCTTTTTCAAGTACTTACAAGCAGTTTAAAAATGTTTTCCAAAACCATTTTCAACAGAGGACCTATATCCCCCATAACCCATGGAGGTGAAAAGTTGCCAAGGAAGACCGTGATCTTGGGAGCCGCAGGAAGGGATTTTCACAACTTCAACGTCTTTTTCAGGAATAACCCCAATTATCAGGTGGTTGCCTTTACAGCCGAGCAGATACCGGGGATTGATGATAAGATATATCCTCCTGAGCTCAGTGGGGAACTCTACCCTGATGGGATTCCAATAAGACCTGAGAGGGAACTCCCCCAGATTATAAAGGAGTACGATGTTGATCTATGTGTTCTGGCTTATTCTGATCTCTCCTTTGAAACGGTCATGCACAAGGCTTCTTGGATTAACTCCCTGGGTGCCGATTTCATGTTAATGGGGCCTGGAACAACCTCACTGAAATCAACAAAACCAGTCCTTTCAGTACTGGCAGTTAGGACGGGTTGCGGTAAGAGTCAGACTACAAGAAAAATAGCAACCCTGCTCAAAGAGAGGGGCCTTAAGGCTGCTGTAATTCGCCACCCAATGCCTTACGGTGAACTAAAACTGCAAAAGGTCCAGCGCTTTGCCTCCTTTGAAGATCTTGACAAGGCAGATTGTACCATTGAGGAGAGAGAAGAATATGAACCCCACATAGAAAAGGGACATGTTGTGTTTGCTGGGGTGGATTATGCAGAGATTCTAAAAGCTGCTGAAAAGGAGGCAGATGTGATCCTCTGGGATGGGGGGAACAACGATTTCTCTTTCATCAAATCAGACTTCACAATCACTGTGGCAGACCCGCACAGGCCAGGTCATGAGATAGCATACTGGCCGGGAGAAGTAAACCTCAGGATAGCTGATGTTGTTATAATCAACAAGGTTGAAACCGCCTCCCCTGAGGCTGTTCAGATGGTGAGAGAGAATATTAGGAAATACAATCCCTCAGCTGTAATTATTGAGGCCGCATCCCCCTTATTTGTTGAGGGTGGGGACATCACCGGCAAACGTGTCTTAGTGGTGGAGGACGGACCAACTTTAACACACGGAGGGATGAAGTATGGGGCGGGATATGTGGCGGCGAAAAAGATGGGTGTGAAAGAAATCATAGACCCAAGGCCATATGCTGTTGGGTCAATTGTGGAGACTTTTAGGAAATATTCTCATCTGGAGAGCGTTCTTCCTGCCATGGGATATGGTAGGAAGCAGATTAGAGAGCTGGAAGAGACAATAAATAGAGTTCCGGCGGAGGTTGTTGTGGCGGGTACCCCAATAGATCTACGAAGAATCATCAAGGTGAATAAGCCTGTTGTTCGTGTAAGATATGAACTTCAGGAGATTGGATCTCTTACGTTAGAGAATGTTCTGGACCAGTTTTTGAGAAGGGTTAATCTAGGTTGACCAAGGTGGAAGCTATGACTTCACTGGAGGAGAGGATTGAGCTGGTTCGTAGGGGTCTTGAAGAGG
>JAGHBW010000030.1 GCA_021160765.1 Thermoplasmata archaeon | reverse complement strand
GGGGCGGGTGGGTTTGTTTAAAAGTAAGGTGTTTCGCCCCCCCTCCCCGTAAATTGGTGGGAGCTGGGTTTATACAAGTGCACCTAACATTTTTATATCAAACCCGGGATTTGTTTTTGGAGCTTTGCTTCCCTTTAAAGAGCAGGGGGTTTCTATACATGTGGTGGAACAGAAAAGAAGATATGCACATGAGAGGCGTTGCGACACTTCTTCTTCTCATCGGCCTGATTCTCTCCAATATGTTTGTTTTTGTAAATATGGCCGAAGGGGCGGTGTCTACGGGAAACACCGCCTCCCTCATAACCTCATCGCAGAGGGTACATCAGAACTCAACTGCGTACCCCTCCTTCGGCATCTCCGCTACATCAACGGGCACCGACCGCCTGAGCAGTATAACGGTTAGGGTTTATCCGGTAAACGGTTTCACCATGGGGGATCTCCAAACGATATCGCGAGATGCCACAGTTTCTGGAATTGCCCTTTATAGAGACGATGGAAATGTTGATGATCTTCTTGATCCGGCAGACACCCCTGTTAACGCCAGCTCCACATCAGTTACCTCCTCTGGCACATATTACACGGTTCAGCTCTCCTACGGGTCAGAGAGCATCCCCTCCTCTGTAAGCGGTCAGTACCACTGGATTTTAACATTCCGCACCTCAACATCCATTGCGGATGGAGATATTTTTTATCTGAGCATA
Organism: Thermoplasmata archaeon; assembly: GCA_021160765.1. GTDB lineage: Archaea > Thermoplasmatota > Penumbrarchaeia > Penumbrarchaeales > EX4484-36 > EX4484-36. The sequence goes on along the minus strand of JAGHBW010000030.1, from coordinate 4,235 downwards.
CCTGCAGGGGGCATACTCTTCTCAGACTCCTCCTCCCAGCCTTCCGTTGCGGTAAACACCTCATCCATAACCTGCCATCACACCTTCCTCTACCCATTAAGCACAGCCCCGGTTATTATGGGGGAGCGTGGGACACCCACCTCTGAGATGGCGGTTGTTGGTATCGCCATTGATAGTGGCATCACGGGTCTGGAACATCTAAAATCCATATCCTTCAGCGTGGCGCAGTCCCTCAACATCTCCCGCCTTCTAGCACCCCTTTCAACAGACCCGTCCACATCAGGTGTTGCTCTTTACAGAGATAACGGATCAAATACGGGTGATGTATTCAGTTCCACGGATGATTGGGGAATAACCCCGCAGACGGTCACCTATCTTTCCGGCAGAATAACCTTAAACTTCTCCACATCCGCTACAGAAACACTTCTCCCATCTGTGAGAACAGGGAGACATGAATATTTTCTTGTCCTAAGAACACCGGAAAACCTTCAGGACGCTGTGAGGTATTATCTAAACTTCTCTACCGTAAGCATTCTGGTTGAGGGAAGAACGGGTGAGGTTAGGGGGCTTCCCTGCTACACATCATCCGCCTCTGTCCTAACCGATTCCTCCCCGCCCTCCCTCTCCACTGCAACCATATCCATAACCAGCACATCCGGGTATTTCTGGGCTGCGGACACAGACGGCGAGGGAAATGACGATAGAGTGTATTATAACAACCTGCCCGGCCAAGGCTCGGGGCAATTTGTGACCATACGCATCAGAGGATATAGCGAGGATAATCCAGATTACATGGAGGGAGAGCCGGCCTTCAACCAGCGTCCAGAGGGGCCTAAAGATGACAGGGATCAGACGGACCAGCAAATCACCTATCGCATCACATCCTATGGTACAGTGGACAACCCACTCACGGTGAAACTGGTGGACAAGGCGGGCCACATTACATTTTACAACGTCTCATTTCTGGAGGACAACACCCCTCCAAGAATAAACTCCACATGGATTAGAGAGAACTCCCCCTATATTTATGGGGACAATGAGAGCAGGGAGATATTCTTCCGACCCGAGATGCCCAGACCTACACCTCTTTATATAGAAGGTAGGGCGTGGGAGCCCGCCAATGAGTCCGGACTCTGGATGGCCACATTCTCCGAAGAGGGATCCCTTGACAGAAGCCCCTCAGAGGATCTAACCCCAGCTGAGTTCAGCGGCATGTACCTCATATCATCAACCAGCGACTCTGACAGTTCCCCCATATCCGTTTATGTCTACGACCACGTCAGGAACTTCGTAACCCTTCATTACAACTACACCAACGTGACCGGAAGGCCAGAGGTGAGCATTCTTAACCCATTGAGGGGTAGCACGGTCTCCGGGACGGTCACGGTCTCCGCACGGGTGAACTCAACAGCACCCATTTATTCGGTGAAGGTCTCCTTTGACGGCGGTAAGAGCTACAGGGAGATGTATCCCTGGAGAGGTAATGAATACCGATATACGTGGGATACCTTCTCAAGCCCAGAAGGTGTTGTAGTGATGGTAGTGAGGGCGGAGGATGTGGTGAACGGGGTTAGAAGCACCGGAAGTTGGGTGAGGGTGGACAACTACCCCCTCTTCTGCGATATTGTATCTCCCTCCTACGGAGAGGCCCTGAGAGGGGTTGAGGAGATCGTGGTGAACACCTCCTCCTACGCCACTGTGGTCAGGGCTTATGTGGGAAATACACTCATCGCGGTCAAGTATACTGGTGGAGAGGAGAGGGTTGTTCTTCCATTTGACACCAGGATGGTTCAGGACGGAACACACACCCTTCGCGTGAAGGTGTGGGGCCTGGGCAATGAAACCACCGAGAGCACCGTCACAATAATGGTGGATAACACCCCTCCCTCCCTCCTTTCAAAAGGAATTATCTATCCCCGGGGACAGACGGGGCTTAAACGAGGGGACAATGCCACATTTCTTGTAAGACTTCAGGACAACACATCCGGGGTTGCGGAGGTGGAGGGGAATTTCATCTCCCTAGGAGGTGGAATCAAGGAGTCATTCTACGACGACGGTATGCACGGAGACGGTGGGGCGAATGACGGAATCTGGGCCACAAGCGAGATAAAGATCAACGCCACCTGGGCCTATCATGTGATAAAGGTATGGGTGAAGGACCGGGCGGGAAACGTTCTCAACTTCACCTGGAAGGTTGCTGTGGACAACCATCCGCCTCTGGTGGAGAGGGCAGAGGTGCTATACCCGGATCAGCAGATTGCAGCGAAATGGGGGGATAAGGTCAGGATAAGGGCCAAGGTGTCGGAAAAAACCACCCCTGTGTACGTATCTCTGGTCCTGGACACCTCCGGGTCAATGCAGGGGGAGAAGATCTCAAGGCTCAAGGAGGCAGCCAGGACGTTCATAAACTACACCAGAAGCATTGACTACATCTCAATCTACAGATTCACCCCATACGGTACACCCCTCAGGGTACTTAATTTCACACGGATGAATACGAGTGGAAAGGCCCGCGCAATACAGATTGTGAACTCTCTTGCTGCCAACGCTTCAACCCCTATCTGGGATGCGATAGGCTCCGCCGTACTCTACACCTTGCAGAACTCAAAGGGAGCATCTGCGACGGTGGCGATCACCGACGGTCAGGATGACATATTGAGGGGGTATCCCTTTGAGGAGGCATCCAACACCTGGTGTCCCTGGCACAACTGGACAGAGACGAGATACGTGTACAGGCACTTAGGAAAGTACATGTTAGAGACGCCTCTTGGCCCGCTCTATCAGTGGTTTGACAACCCCATTTACGAGTACAGGAGGGGCCTGCTGAGGGCGCCAATACCCATATTTACCATAGGGCTGGGACTTGAGCACCACAGCCCTCCGGATTACCCCCGGGCACCCCAGAGACCACTTAACAACTCCATAGATAACAAGTATGCTTACTGGGCAGGGGAGTCGGGAACGCCAGAGTACAACCTGTGGAGAATCGCCACAACCTCTGCGGGTGGGAAATACTACTACGCTCCATCTGCGTCTCAACTAATCTCTATATTCCGTGGGATCGCCTATTCTCTCTTCTCCCAGGACTCCCCCGGGAAGGTCACAGAGGTTAAGATATTCTCAGAGATCCTTCCCGGTGGTGAACTCAGCCTCTTTGACGACGGCAACCACTCAGATGGTGACCCGGGGGATGGGCTCTTCGGTAGCGACACATTCACTGTCCGCGATCCATCCACGACGATAAAGACGGTGTCAATCCTTGTTAAGGACTGGGCGGGGAACCAGAACATCTCCTCCCTTGATTTCGTATTGGACAACCTGCCACCAGAGATGCGTTGGGCCAGAGTTCTGTATCCGGAGGAGCAGGGGTACGTTGCAGATGGTCAGAAAATATCTCTTCTTCTGAACGCTACGGACAACGGAACGGGTATTGTGGACATTACGGCCGATATGAGCTCTCTTGGATATCTGAGCAAACTCCACCTCACAAGGGTTGAGGGTGACAACTACACTGTTAACAACATAACGGTGATCTCAGGCGGCATACCCAACGGCCATTACAGGGTGCCCATAGAGGTTCTGGATGGTGCGGGGAACAGCGTGGTTCAGATGGTTGACGTGAGGGTGGTGAACGACCACGCTGCACCGGAGATCTATATCACCAAACCACTCTGGGGGGAGGTTGTTGGGGAGATACTGGAAATAGAGGCGGTGATTTTAGATGAGAGTGAAATACTCTGGGCCAATGCCACGCTGAGTGGAGGGGATGAAAACATAACTGCTGGATATCTCACTCAGGATGGAAATGTGTGGAGGTTGCAGATCTCCACCAAATTCATTCCGGAGGGGGCGTATAACCTCACAGTTAGTGCGGTGGACATAACCAGAAAGGTGGGTATAAGCACTGCTGTTAGGATTTACATAGATAGGGGGAGCCCCATAATTGTGGTGTGGTCCCCCCACCCCGGGGAGGTCCTCAAAGGAACAGTATGGTTGAATTACACGCTGCAGGAGAACAACGTTCTTCAGGCCAACATCATAGTGGATGGGGGTGTGGTTTATCCCCTGACTATGCGGTTCAATACCCGTCTCCTCCCTGACGGTCCACACAGACTGACGTTCCAGGTGACGGACATAGCGGGGAGAACATCCAAGGTGGATGTGGATGTGATTGTGGACAACACACCTCCTGAGCTCTCTCCGATTGTTCCAACCTTCGGTGAGATCCTGGAGGG